>NZ_JACOFQ010000013.1:0-195772 GCF_019455395.1 Bradyrhizobium sp. BR 10261 | reverse complement strand
GGCTCGGCATCACCCCCGATTCGCTGGAAGCGATCGCCCCGCAATATCTCTGGCGCTTCCGCCCGCAGGGCCAGTTCCAGCGCATGGGTGTGTGAGTTGGTACACCTCTTCCCGCTTGCGGGAGAGGTCGCCGCGGAGCGGCGGGTGAGGGCTCTGTCCTCTTGGGGAAATCTTTTTGAGGAGACACCCTCTCCCCAACCCTCCCCCGCAAGCGGGGGAGGGAGCGCACCGATCACGCGGCAAACACGAGCTTAAAACTTCAGCTTCTTGAACACCGCTTCCGGCAGCGCCTTGATGATGAGCATCACGAGGCGCCAGACGCCGCTGACATAGACGACGTCGGACTTCTTCTCGACGGCGCGGAGGATTGCTTCGCCGACGACAGGCGCTTCGACCGTGAGCGGGCCGATCAGCTTCATGCTTTCAGTCATTTTGGTCCGGACGAAGCCAGGCTTCACCGTGACGACATGCACGCCGCCGCGGCTGGCGCGGGCGCGCAAGCCCGACAGAAAGGCGGAGAAGCCCGCCTTCGCCGAGCCGTAGACATAGTTCGAGGCGCGGCCGCGATCGCCGGCGACCGACGAGACGCCGACAATGGTGCCGTTGCCGCGGCTCAAGAACTTTTCCGCGAACAGGCCAAGGATCAGCGACGGTCCCTCATAATTGGACCGCATGATGGTGGTGGCCTGGGCGAGGTCGCTCTCGGCCTTTTGCTGCACACCCAGCAATCCGACGATCGAGATCACGACGTCAGGCAAGACGGGAAGACCGGCGACAAAGCCGTCAAAAGATGCGGTGTCGAGCACATCGAAGACCTGCGTGCTCGCTTCGATATCGTAGCGCGCGCGCAGATCGGCGGCGTCAGGCTCGAGCGCTGTGGCGTCGCGGCCTGCGAGCGCGACATCGTAGCCGGCCTTGGCAAAGGCGCGCGCGGCGGCGCGGCCGATATCGGAGGAGCCACCGAGCACCAGAACTGACTTGCGTGACGTCACGGCTTAAACCTCATCGAACAGGCGTTGTGACAATTTCGAGCGGATCGCCCCAGCGGGATCGAGCGACTTGCGGATCGCCTTGAAGCGCTGCAACGCCGGATAGCCGGCCTCGAACGTCGCGCGCGACTGGCGCGCGTCTTTTGCGAGGTAGAGCCGGCCGCCAGCGGCGACGACAAGGCGGTCGATCTCGTCGAGGAAAGTCAGGATGTCGCCTTTCACCGGGAAATCCAGCGCCAGCGTGTAGCCGGGCAGCGGAAACGACAGCAGCCCGTCGCCATGGCCAAGCTTCTTCAGCACCGCGAGGAACGACGCATCGCCTCGCCTTGCGACGCGATCGAGGATGTCGCCGAGCACCTCGCGCGCGGCAGCTTCGGGAATCACGCATTGATGCTGGAGGAAGCCGCGCCGTCCGTAGATGCGATTCCAGCCGCCGAGACTGTCGAGCGGGAAGAAATACGGATAGAGCGAGACCACATGATCGCCACCGGCGCGCCGCGCGCCCATGCGGTAATAGAGCTCGTTGAAGGCCCTGATGCTGTAGCGATTGAGCGTGACCGACGGCAGGTCGAGTGGCACCGCGAGCCCGGGAGCCTTGCCGACGGGAAAGACCGCGGCGCCTTCGGCCAGCTCGTCCCGGCCGGCATGCTCCCCCAGATAGATCAAGGAGCGGCCAAGGTTGCGCCCGCGCGCCACGCAATCGATCCACGCCACCGAATAGGTCGCGGAATCGCCGGCCTCGAGCGCGCGCATGGCAGCATCGAGATCGGACGCGGAGATCACCCGCTCCCGAATCCAGCCGGTTACGACCGGGCGAAGCCGCATTGTCGCTTCGAGGATCACGCCGGTGAGGCCCATGCCGCCGAGTGTTGCGAAGAAGGCTTCGGAATTCTGCTCGCGCGAGGCTTCGATGGTCTCGCCGGAACCGGTGCGCAGCAGGATGCTGTCGACGTAACGGCCGAAACCGCCCTCGCAATGATGGTTCTTGCCATGCACGTCGGCCGCGATCGCGCCGCCGACCGAGACGAAGCGCGTGCCCGGCACCACTGATGGCAGGAAGCCGCGTGGGCCAAAGGTGTCGATCAGGTCGCACAGCAGCACGCCGGCCTCAACGCGAATGCGGCCGGTCGCGGGATCGAACGACCTGATACGGTCGAACGCTGTCATTCCGATGGTCCTGACAGCGCCGATCGCGGCATCGCCATAGGCGCGGCCATTGCCTCGGGCGACCGAGCCGGACACATCAGCGACGGCCTCGCTGACGGCCTCGAACGACCGCGGCCGCAGCATTTCGCTATCGACGACCGGGAAGCGCCCCCAGCCGCTGACGAGGGTCATCGCACAGCTCCGCCCGCGGGCCATCCCGCTTTCGGAGACTGCCTAGCGGTTAAAAGCTGATATTGCGTTGAAGATGTAGCCCGGATGGAGCCAAAAGTTAACGCCCCAGCGCCAGCGCGATCAGGCCGAGCGTGCCGACGATGACGCGCCACCAGGCGAACACCACGAAGCCGTGGCGAGTGACGTATTCGAGGAACGACTTCACCACGATGATGGCGGTGATGAACGACACCACGAAACCGATCGCGACGATGCCCATATGGTCCATCGTCATCTCGGAGCGGTTCTTGTAGAAATCGTAGGCGAAGGCGCCGATCATGGTGGGGATGGCGAGGAAGAAAGAGAACTCCGCCGCAGCCCGCTTGTCGGCGCCAAGTAACATCGCCGCGACGATGCTGGCGCCGGAGCGCGACACGCCCGGGATCATCGCGACGCACTGCGCGATGCCGATATAGAGATACATCAGCAGCGGAAATTTGGTGGCGTCATGCTCGCGCGGCTTGAGATCGAGCCTGTCGACCCAGAGCAGGATGGCGCCGCCGACGATCAGCGTGAAGCACACGACCCAGGGATTGAACAGCAAGCTCTTGATGTATTTGCCGGCGACGAGGCCGACGACGACGGCGGGCAGGAACGCCACCAGCACGCCGATCACGAAACGTCGCGCATAGGCATCGCCCGTGAACATGCCGATTGCGACGTCCCACAGCTTCTTGAAATAGAGTCCGACGATCGCGAGGATCGCGCCCAGCTGGATCAGAACCGTAAACGAATCCCAGAATGCACCCTCGCCGAGGCCGAAGAAGCGCTCGGCCAACAGCAGATGGCCGGTCGAGGACACGGGAAGGAACTCGGTTACACCCTCGATGATGCCCAGGATCACTGCCCGTATTGCATCTGACATATTTACGGTCCATTTCCACTGGAAAAGCGGGGCTCTTCTCGCCTATTCGCCCCTCGCTCGCAATCGCAAAATGCGCTATCGCGCCTTTGCCTCGCTGATTTGAAGAACTAGTGTGGCACCGCACAAACATTGATGGATTCTTAAGCACCATCAAATAGTCAAAGGCTGCATGTTTACGCTGTTCCATCATCCGTTCTGCCCGCATTCGCGCTTCATCCGCCTGATCGCGGGCGAATACGGGCTCGAATTGAAGCTCACGGAGGAGCGCAGCTGGGAACGGCGCGAGGCATTTCTGCTGCTCAACGCGGCCGGCACGACGCCTGTGATGGTGGACGACGAGCAGCCGCCGATCCCGGGCGCGGCGATCATCGCGGAGTATCTCGACGAGGCCTATGGCGCCGAGATGGGACCCAAGCGCCTGATGCCGGAGACGATCGCCGAGCGCGTCGAGGTGCGCCGGCTGATGGCCTGGTTCAACGAAAAGTTCTTCGAGGAAGTGTCGCACCCGCTGGTCACCGAGCGCATCTACAAGCGCTTCATGAGCGAAGAGCACGGCGGCGGGCCGCCCTCAGCCGATATCATGCGCGCTGCCAAGGCAAACGTGCGCTATCATCTCGCCTATATCGGCTGGCTGGCGCAGACGCGTAACTTCCTCGCCGGCGACCGGCTCACTTACGCGGATCTCGCCGCCGCGGCGCATCTCTCGGCGATCGACTATCTGGGCGACGTGCCATGGAGCGAGGACGACGCAGCAAAGGCGTGGTACGCGCGGGTGAAATCCCGCCCGTCGTTCCGCCCGCTGCTGAGCGAATGGCTGGCCGGCGTGCCGGCGTCGCGAACCTATGTGGACCTGGATTTCTGAGCCTTGACCCGACTGAACTGAAGGCTCAGCTGGCACGCGAAGCGCGCGCGCTCGGCTTCGACTGCATCGGCATCACAGAGCCAGGCACGATCGAAAGCGCTGGACGACACTTTCTCGAATTCATCGCCACGGGCGGACACGGCGACATGGACTGGCTTGCGAGAGAGCCGGAGCGGCGCGTCGATCCGCGCGGGCTGTGGAGCGACGTGCGCAGCGTCATCATGCTCGGCGTCAATTACGGCCCCGACCAGGATCCGCTCGCGATCCTGAAGCAGCGCACGCGCGCGGCGATCTCGGTCTATGCGCAGGGCGACGATTATCACGACCTCATCAAGAAACGGCTGAAAGCGCTGGCGCGCTGGCTGGTCGCGACCGCCCCGAGCGAGGTGAAAGTGTTCGTCGACACCGCGGCGGTGATGGAGAAGCCGTTAGCGCAGGCCGCGCATCTCGGCTGGCAGGGCAAGCACACCAATCTGGTTTCGCGCGAATTCGGTTCATGGCTGTTTCTCGGCGCGATCTACACCACGCTCGAACTGCCGCGCGAGTCCGCCGAGATCGACCATTGCGGCTCGTGCCGGGCCTGTCTCGACATCTGCCCGACCGCGGCTTTTCCGGCGCCCTACAAGCTCGATGCGCGGCGCTGCATCTCGTATCTGACCATCGAGAACAAGGGACCTATCCCGCAGGAGTTTCGCAAGGCCATCGGCAACCGCATCTATGGCTGCGACGATTGCCTGGCGGCGTGCCCCTGGAACAAGTTTGCGCAAGAAGGCCGCGAGGCAAAACTCGCGGCGCGCGATGAGCTGCGCGCGCCCGGACTTGCGGAGCTCGCGCGCTTGGATGACGCCGCGTTTCGCGCGCTGTTCACGAGATCGCCGGTGAAGCGAATCGGCCGCGACCGGTTCTTGCGCAATGTGCTCATCGCAATTGGCAATTCCGGCGACGTTGCGTTGGCGGACGAGGCGCGGCGATTGCTTGACGATGCGAACCCTCTGGTGCGTGGCGCTGCGGTGTGGGCGTTGCGGCAGCTGCTGGAGAGGGATGAGTTTGAGGCGATGCAAGCCGATGCGCTGAACAAGGAGTCGGACCAGAGCCTGCGTGAGGAGTGGCAAGCCGCTTCCTAACCCACCACCGTCATTCCCCGCGAAGGCGGGGAATCCAGTACGCCGCGGCTTCTCGGCTCTATCACAACCGCCTCGGAGCACTGGATCGCCCGATCAAGTCGGGCGATGACGCCGTTGTTGTGGCGACGGTGTGCGCGCCTCACCACCCTTGATTTCCCCACCGCTTCCTTCAATCTCGCGCGCCATGACAAACATCCCTTTCTTCACCCGCGAGGGCGACACATTCCATCCGACGGAAGTGGCGAGCGGCCCCTGGGATCCGAAATCGCTGCACGGACGCGTCATCGTCGGCCTGCTCGGCTTTGCCATTGAGGAGCGCCATTCCGGTCCTGACTTCGTGCCGGCGCGATTGACCGTCGACATGTTTCGACTGCCGACCATCGACAAGCCGATCAACGTGACAACATCGCTGGTGCGTGACGGAATGCGCATCCGTGTGGTTGAGGCGGAATTCTTCTCCGGCGGCGTCAGCATGGCGCGCGCCTCGTGCCAGATGTTGCGGCGGACGCAGAACCCTGACGGCAATGTCTGGTCGCCGCCGAACTGGGACGTGCCGAAGCCATCAGACATTCCAAAGCCCACCGATCCCAGGCTCGGCATGAACGGCAAATGGACGACGCGGCCGATCGTCGGACACATGGGTTCGCTCGGACCGCGCCGGCTCTGGATGAGCGAGGTGCGTGAGCTCGTGGCCGGCGTGCCGATGACGCCGTTCGTGCATGTCGCTGTGGGCGCCGATTTCGCCAGTCCGTTTGCCAATGCCGGCGACAAGGGGCTCGGCTACATCAACAGCGACGTGACGATCTATCTGCACCGCCTGCCGGTGACGAACTGGATTGGCTTCGAGGTGGTAAACCATCACGCCACCGATGGCGTCGCGATCGGCGAATGCTGGCTCTATGACGAGCAGGGCCCGATCGGCACCGCGACGGTGGCAGCGCTGGCGCAGCGCAAGCCGATGGCGAAGGTGGAGAAGCGATAGTTTCGTCGTCATGCCCCGCGAAGGCGGGGCATCCAGTACGCCGCGGCTTATCGTTCAACCAAAACCATCTCGGCGTACTGGATCGCCCGATCAAGTCGGGCGATGACACCGAGTGCTTGGCAACGCCTCACCCGATCTCCGCCACCGCGGCAAGAATGCGCGCGATGTCTTGCGGCCGGGACAGGCGGTGGTCGCCGTCCTGGATCAGGGTGAGCACGACGTCGTCGGCCGGCAGGCGATGCGTCAGCGCAAACGCGTGCTGCCACGGCACGTCAGGGTCCTGGGCGCCTTGCAGGATGCGCACCGGACAGCCGAGATCGATGGCGCCGCCGAGCACGAGATGGTTGCGCCCCTCCTCGATCAGCTTGCGTGTGATCGGATAGGGCGTGCCGTCGCCATATTCGGATGGCCTGAGCCAAAAGCCCTTGGTCTCGATCTCCTGCTTCACCCCGGGCGAAAAATTCTTCCACATCAGCTCTTCCGTGAAGTCGGGCGCCGGTGCGATCAGCACGAGACCCGCGAGCGAGGCTTTGGCTTGCTGTGTCTCCTGCCGCCTCTTGATCTCGCGCGCGAGCAGCAGCGCCATCCAGCCGCCCATGGAGGAGCCGATCAGGATTTGCGGGCCGGTGCAGAAGCGCTCGAACACGGCGATGCTGTCCTCGAGCCAGCTGCCGATGGTTCCATCGGCGAAATCGCCGCTGGATTCGCCGTGGCCGGAATAGTCGAACCTGACGGCGGCGCGGCCATGCTCGCCGGCCCAGCCATCCAGCGCTACCGCCTTGCCGCCCTGCATGTCCGATTTGAAACCGCCGAGCCAGACGACGCCGGGCCCATGACCAGATCCTCGCCCGGCGCGATGGCGAACCGCGATCCGGCGCGCCGACGAACCCTTTCCAACATCGATGAAGTCGAGCACGGCATCGGGAATTGCTGAGGTCATGGAACGTTTACTCTTGTTGTGGGGTTTGAGGTCCCAAAGCGTATTCCGCCAGGCGACCCTATCTCGCCATTGTCCCTTTGGGACGCTTGCGGAACAGAGGCAAGGTGTCTATGTCGAGCACAGTGCCGATGGGCGTGGCCAAAATGCCTCGCATTTGAGGGTTTCTCGCTTCCGGCACGGGCGACTTGCTTGCCGGCATCAGTATCTTCCTTCAAAATAGCCGCTTCCTTTCACAACTTTGGAGAACCACCCATTCGCCGTCCCAATAGAGCCCCGGCCCCAGCCAGCAAAGACGGGCCGCGCATCAATGATGATATTCGCAACGCGCAGATCCAGCTGATCGACCAGAACGGTGACAACAAGGGCACCGTCGAGACGATGATGGCCGTCAAGATGGCCCAGGAAGCTGGCATGGATCTCGTCGAGATTTCGCCGAATACCAGCCCTCCCGTCTGCAAGATCATGGACTACGGGAAGTACAAGTATTCCGCCCAGAAGAAAGCCGCCGAAGCCCGCAAGCGGCAGAAGACCGTCGAGATCAAGGAGATCAAGCTCCGCCCGATGATCGACGACCACGATTACGACGTGAAGATGCGCGCGATGCTGCGGTTCTTCGAAGAGGGCGACAAGGTCAAGATCACCCTGCGCTATCGTGGCCGCGAAATGGCGCACCAGGAGATCGGCACCAAGCTTTTGGACAAGATCAAGACCGACGTCGCCGAGCTCGCCAAGGTCGAGCAGGACGCCCGGTTCGAGGGCCGTCAGGTCGTCATGGTGCTGGCGCCGCGCTGAGATCGGCACGCTAGAGCCGAAGTTTCAACGGCCCGTCCGGATCTCCGGCGGGCCGTTTTGTTTTCAGGTCCTTGTCGCCTGCCAGGTGCCGCTGCACTGGTCGCCGGAGATGACGCCCCTCCAGGAGCCGGCCCCAGCCGTACCGCCGAGCCGGCCACCACCGCTGGCGTGGGAGGCGCCGACGGACACCTGGACCGCGACGGCGCCGCCGCGGTTGACGGTGCCGGACACGCGGCCGCCGCCAGCGGACGACACCCGGTTGCCCGTGACGGTGAAGGGGACGCTGTAGCCCGAGCTGCAGACGCCGCGGGTGGTGGCGAAGGTGACGTTCCAGACGCCGTCATAACCGCCGATGCGGGCATCGGCGCTCGATGGAACGGCAGCCGCAGCGAGCACGGCGAACAGTGCAAGGTGGCGCGGGCGGGCGACAACAGACAAAATCGATAGAGAGAAATAGGCCATTTTGGTCCTGCTCCGAACGGGACGGCATGAACGATGGGGTAGTGACCCCCAATAGTCGGCGAGCAGCTTTGGCCGGTTCATCGTTGCCTTCTGGCCCGTTCTCTGTCATAAGCCCGGCCTTCATCGCCCGGCTGATTTAGGGCTGCCGTGGCGGTGTTTCGTGCGGGTTTCGCGCTTTGTCGCAAAAACCTGAGCACAATCAACGCTCTAACGAGCATTTTTGACGGCCAGACCGCCTTCGCGGGCGGATTTCTTTGGCCATTAGGAGAGCCAAATGCCCAAGCTGAAGACCAAATCGGGCGCTAAAAAGCGCTTCAAGGTGACTGCCACCGGTAAAGTGATGTTCGCCCATCGCGGCAAGCGTCACGGCATGATCAAGCGGACGAAGAAGCAGATCCGTCAGCTCCGCGGCACCGCTGTGCTGTTCAAGACCGACGGCGACAACGTCAAGAAGTACTTCTTGCCGAACGCCTGATCGCGTCCAAGGACGTCGAAGATCGATGCCATCTCTGCCGCGTCCTTCGCGGCAATCCGAAAACAAAGTCATCTCTGAAGGATAATTGTCATGTCTCGCGTCAAACGCGGTGTGACCGCCCACGCCAAGCACAAGAAAGTCTACAAGGCCGCCAAGGGCTTCTACGGCCGCCGCAAGAACACCATCCGCGCTGCCAAGCCGGCCGTGGAGAAGGCCCAGCAATACGCCTTCCGCGACCGCAAGCGTAAGAAGCGGACATTCCGCGCGCTCTGGATCCAGCGCATCAACGCTGCCGTCCGTCCGTTCGGCCTGACCTACAGCCGATTTATCGACGGTATGGCCAAGTCCGGAATCACCGTGGACCGCAAGGTGCTGTCGGATCTGGCGATCAGCGAGCCCGCGGCGTTCCAGGCGATCGCCGAGAAGGCCAAGGCGGCACTGGCTGCCTGATCAGGCTAGCGGGGCTTCGTGCCCGCAGCCTTCAGCGCGCGCTCAGAGTAACGCTGGGCGACCTCCGCCCGGCAGAAAGCCGTGAACGAGATGTACATGGTACCGGACTTGTTCCGGTACTTGATGTCGCATGCGTGCATCTCGCTCTTGTACGCCTGCGTTTGCGCGGCACTGAGGCCCGGCTTGAAGTCCGCCTCGCACTTCTTTTCGACGGCGGCGCCGAGCTGGACATCGCCGCTCGCGGTCAGCGCGCAGTCCTGAGCCAGCTTCATCGCACTTTGGCAGCCCTTCTGGGCCCCGATGGCGTCCACGACCTCGTCCAAGGTCATGGATGTGTCCATACAGACGATGGCGCGCGCAGGCGTTGCGGCGACCGACAGGACGATGGCGGTAGCGGCCAGACAGCATTTCGAAAGCATCACAAAGTCTCCTCGCATCCTGTCTTGGTGCCCGTCCCCCGCGCGAGGTTCAACCCAGCCGCTCGAGAAGCCGAAATGACCGGCTTTTTGCTTGACGTTACGCCCTTCGGGCGGCGACAACCCAGCCGAATTTGGAGCCAAGGATTTGACTGTGTCCGACCTCGCAACGCTCGAAACATCCATCCTCGACCAGATCGCCGCCGCCGGCGATGAAGCCGCGCTCGAAGCGGTGCGCGTCGCCGCCCTCGGCAAGAAGGGCTCGATCTCGGCGCTGCTGGCGACGCTCGGCAAGATGTCGCCCGACGAGCGCAAGACGCAAGGAGCCGCGATCAACCAGGCCAAGGACAAGGTCACCGAGGCGCTCGCCGCACGGCGCGACGTGTTGAAGTCCGCGGCGCTCGATGCGCGGCTGGCGTCCGAGACCGTCGACGTCACGCTGCCGCTGCGCGATGCGCAGGCCGAGGCCGGCCGCATCCATCCGCTGAGCCAGGTCTGGGACGAGCTGACCACGATCTTCGCCGACATGGGATTCTCGGTCGCCGAAGGTCCCGATATCGAGACCGACGACTACAATTTCACCAAGCTGAATTTCCCGGAAGGCCATCCGGCGCGCGAGATGCACGACACGTTCTTCTTCCATCCGAAGGAGGACGGCTCGCGCATGCTGCTTAGAACCCACACCTCGCCGGTGCAGGTGCGCACCATGCTGAGCCAGAAGCCGCCGATCCGCGTGATCTGCCCGGGCCGCACCTACCGCATCGATTCGGATGCGACCCACACGCCGCAATTCCACCAGGTCGAAGGCCTCGTCATCGACAAGCATTCGCATCTCGGCCACCTCAAATGGATCCTGCACGAGTTCTGCAAGGCATTCTTCGAGGTCGACCACATCAACATGCGCTTCCGCCCCTCGTTCTTCCCGTTCACCGAGCCGTCGCTGGAAGTCGACATCCAGTGCCGCCGCGACAAGGGCGAGATCCGCTTCGGCGAGGGCGAGGACTGGCTCGAGATTCTCGGCTGCGGCATGGTGCATCCGAACGTGCTGCGCGCCTGCGGCATCGATCCCGACGAGTACCAGGGCTTTGCCTGGGGCATGGGCATCGACCGCATCGCCATGCTGAAATACGGCATCGCCGATTTGCGCCAGCTGTTCGACAGCGACGTCCGCTGGCTGAACCATTACGGCTTCAAGCCGCTGGAGGTGCCGACGCTGGCGGGAGGGCTGAGCTCGTGATGGCCCTACTCGGACAAGCGAAGACTCTCTCCGTTCCCTCCCCCCTTGTGGGGGAGGGTCAGGGAGGGGGGTAGCCGCGGATGCCGCACGCAGTTGTGAGCGAACGTCAGCGCAGCCGGGCGAAGCAACTTTGCCGGACGATGACGCGCGCTGAAACACTGCTGTGGCGCTACCTGAAGGCCAATCGCATCGACGGTTTGGGCATCCGCCGTCAAACGCCGATCGGAAACTACGTTGCCGACTTCGTCTGTTTCTCCTCCAAACTCATCATCGAGCTTGACGGAGAATCGCACGACTTTGAAGGGCGGCAAAAGGCGGATCAGCGTCGCGACGCGTTCTTCGCGGCTGAGGGTTTTCAGGTTCTTCGGTTCACCAACGAACAGGTGATGTCGAACCTTGAGGGAGTTGTTGAAGCGATTCGCCAGGCAGCCTCTGCCGGCGCCCGCGGCTCACCCCCCTCCCTGACCCTCCCCCACAAGGGGGGAGGGAACACTGAAACCGACCAAAGCAATTCAACCGACAAGAGCCGAGGCACACAGCCATGAAATTCACCCTCTCCTGGCTGAAGGATCATCTCGACACCGACGAGCCCTTGGACAAGCTCGCCGACAAGCTCACCATGATCGGGCTCGAGGTCGAGAATATCGAGGACAAGGCGAAGGCGCTGAAAGCCTTCACCATTGCGAAGGTGATCTCGGCCGAGCAGCATCCCAATGCTGACCGGCTGCGCGTCTGCATGGTCGACACCGGCGATGGTGGCGCGCCGGTGCAGGTGGTGTGCGGGGCGCCGAATGCGCGCGCCGGGCTCGTCAGCGTGTTCTCAGCCCCTGGCACTTATATCCCCGGCAAGGACATCACGCTCGGCGTAGGCACCATCAGAGGCGTCGAGAGCCGCGGCATGCTGTGCTCGGCGGCGGAGCTGCAGCTCTCCAACGATCATGACGGCATCATGGAATTGCCGGCGGATGCGCCTGTTGGCGCTGCTTACGCCGAATGGGCCGCGCTCGGCGATCCCGTGATCGAGATCAATCTGACGCCGAACCGGCAGGACTGCACCGGCGTGCACGGCATCGCGCGCGACCTTGCCGCCGCCGACATGGGCAAGTTCAAGGACCCGACCATCAAGCCGATCAAAGGCGAATTCCCTTGTCCCGTGACAGTCACGGTCGAGGACGCCAAGCTGTGCCCGGGTTTTGCGCTCCGCCTCGTCCGCGGCGTCAAGAACGGGCCGTCGCCGGAATGGCTGCAGAAGCGGCTGACGGCGATCGGGCTGCGCCCGATCAACGCGCTGGTCGACATCACCAACTTCATGACCTATGACCGCGCGCGCCCGCTGCACGTGTTCGACGCAAGGAAGGTGAAGGGCAATCTGGTCGTGCGCCATGCCCGCGAGGGCGAGACACTGCTCGCGCTCGACGGCCGCACCTACGATCTCGATCCCTCGATCTGCGTGATCGCCGATGAGCACGGCGTCGAATCGCTCGCCGGCATCATGGGCGGCGAAGCGTCCGGCTGCGACGAGACCACCACCGATGTGCTGATCGAATCGGCGCTGTGGAACGAGATCAACATCGCCCAGACCGGCCGCAAGCTCGGCATCAATTCGGACGCGCGCTACCGCTTCGAGCGCGGCGTCGATCCGGCCTTCATGGTACCCGGGCTCGAGCTAGCCACCAGGCTGGTGATGGAGATGTGCGGCGGCACGCCGTCGGAGAACGTCGTGGTCGGCAAGGCCTTCGGCGACGACCGCATCATCGATTTCCCCGTCACCGAGGTGAAGCGGCTCTCCGGCATCGAGGTGCCGATGCCGGAGATGAAGCGCATCCTCACCCATCTCGGCTTCATGATGGCGGGGCAAGGTCCGGTCGTGAAGGTCGCGGTGCCCTCATGGCGCTCCGACGTGCATGGCAAGGCCGATATCGTCGAGGAAGTCGTCCGCATCTACGGCGTCGACAAGGTGCCGATGACGCCGTTCGAGCGCGGCGAGGACGCGCGCAAATCGGTGCTGACGCCGCTGCAGCTGCGCACCCGCCGCGCCCGGCGTGCGCTGGCAAGCCGCGGCATGACCGAGGCGGTGACATGGTCGTTCATCACGAAGGCCGCGGCACAATTGTTCGGCGGCGGCCAGCGCGAGCTGGAGGTGGCCAATCCGATCGCCGCTGATCTCTCCGACATGCGGCCGAGCCTGTTGCCGGGCCTGGTCGCTGCCGCGCAGGCCAATGCCGATCGCGGCTATGGCGATGTCGCGTTGTTCGAGGTCGGCCAGGTCTTCAGGGGCGATCGCCCGCAAGACCAGTTCATGGCGGCGAGCGGCGTGCGGCGCGGCCTGGCTTCGTCCGAAGGTCTCGGACGGCACTGGACCGGCTCGGCACAGGCCGATGTGTTCGACGCCAAGGCCGATGCGCTCGCGGTGCTGGCAGCAAGCGGCGCACCGATGCAGGCGCTGCAGGTCGTCGCCGGTGGTCCGGCCTGGCTGCATCCGGGTCGCTCCGGCACGATCCAGATCGGGCCGCAGAACGTGCTCGGCACTTTCGGCGAGATGCATCCGCGCGCGCTGGAAGCGCTCGGCGCCGATGGTCCGCTTGTGGTGTTCGAGGTGATCCTCGACCGCATTCCGGAAGCCAAGAAGAAGCCGACCCGCGCCAGGCCGCTGATCGAGCTCTCGGCATTCCAGCCTGTTACGCGCGACTTCGCTTTCATCGTCGACCGCACGGTCAAGGCCGGCGACATCGTCCGCGCCGCGCAAGGCGTCGACAAGAAGCTGATCACCGGCGTGAACGTCTTCGACGTCTACGAGGGCAAGGGCATCGACGACGGCAAGAAGTCGGTCGGCATCGCGGTGACGATCCAGCCGCGCGAGAAGACGCTGACCGATCAGGAGATCGAGGCCGTCGCCGCCAAGATCGTGGCTGATGTCGCGAAGAAGACCGGCGGCACGTTGCGAGCATGATGCCCCGGAATGACAGGGCATGAGCATCACCGACTTCCTCCCCAAGGACGTCAGCCTCACCATCGCGATGGCGCTCTGCGCCATCGCTTTCGTTTCGGGCACCGCGCGCGGCTTCTCCGGTTTCGGCTCGGCGCTGATCTTCATGCCGCTTGCGAGCAGCGTCGCGGCGCCGCGCCTGGTCGCGGCTCTCCTGCTCGTCATCGACTTCGTTGCCGCCGCGCCGCTGCTGCCTGATGCCTGGCGGAAGGCGGATCGCAAAGCGACCGCGGTGATCGTGCTGGGCGCGCTGGTCGGCGTCCCCCTCGGCACCTATTTCCTCAGCGTGCTCGAGCCCGTCACCACGCGCTGGATCATCTCCGGCTTCGTCGCAGCGCTTCTTCTGCTGCTGCTGTCGGGCTGGCGCTACCGCGGCAAGGACCACGTCTGGCTCTCTGTCGGCATCGGCGGTCTCTCCGGCTTCTGCAGCGGGCTTGCGCAGACCGGCGGTCCGCCGATCGTCGGCTACTGGCTCGGCCGGCCCATCGCACCGCTGGTCGCCCGCGCCAATATCCTGCTGTTCTTCGGCGCCTCGGATTGCTTCTCGATGGTCAGCTATGCCACGACAGGCCTGATCTCGCGCGAGTCGCTGGTGCTGTCGCTGATCGTCGGCCCGGTCTATGCGCTCGGCGTCGCCTTCGGCGCCTCGCTGTTCGGCCGCGCCAGCGAGACGGTGTTTCGCAGGATCTGCTACGCCCTGATCGCGATCGCGGTGATAACTGGGCTGCCGGTGCTGGACAGGGTATTGCGGTAACCACCCGCTATCGTCCCGGCGAAGTTTGTTGCGGCCTGATTGCCTCTGCCCCTATTACCGCGGCGCCCGCCGGCGCTTCGTCGATTGCGTCGGCACGTCGGCCGGCTCGTCCCTGATCGCGCCGATCTTGCGGAGCGCTGCGTCTGCGGCGCGCTCGCCGCTGTCCCAGGCACCGTCGACGGTGCCCCACAGCGTCTCATGCGTCGCTTCGCCGGCGAGGAACACATTGCCGATCGGCTCGGTCAAAATCTTTCGCGAGAGCTGGCCGCCGGGCGAGGACGCCGACATCGCGCCCATCACATAGGGCGAGGCGTTCCAGCGCGTCGCGGCGGTCTTCTTCACGGCGGCCGCCGCTTCGCTGCCGAACAGTTTTGTGATCCATTCCTTCGCGAAGGCCGCCATCGCGCTTTCGCCCTGCGCCGAGAGATCGCGGCCGAACGAGCCGCCGACGTCGATCGAGCACAGCGACGATCCGCCGATATTGGCATACATCAGCGCGGTGCGCGTCGAGTTGCTCTGCTCGATCAGGATGTCGTCGCGCGACAGCCCGAGCGGATTGCCCGGCAATTGCACCACGATGTGATCGTAGCTGCCGAGCGTGAGCTTGGACGCCGCATCCAGCGTGCGCTTGGGAATATCGGGCGCGAACTTGATCGCACCTGACATGAGCACATTGGTCGAGATAGTGACGATGGCCGCGCGCGCGGCGATCTTGCCGGCTTGCGTCTCCACGCTGACATCCCGGTTGCTCCAGACGATCCGGCTCGCCGGCGTCGACAGCACTGCCGGCACCTGCTGGCCGAGCCTGGCGATCAGGGTGCCGAGACCCTGGCGGCAGGCGATCGGGGCATTGCGGTCCTGCGCGCGCGCCTTGTCGATCGCCGACAGTTCCTTCAGATCCTTGCCGGCAAAGCCCGCGCCGAGCAGGAACTCCGCCGCGCCCGCCCAATCGCCGAGATCCTTCGGCAGCACCGACGCGCATGACGCATCGAGCTTGCCGCGAGCGGCCTCGTCGATCGCCCTGTTGGCGCGCACCAGCGCCGCCAGAAACTCCTCGGTCTCGCCCGCACGCGCATTGCGGCGGCCGATGCGCATTTTCTGGCCCGACGGTGCCGGAGAGACATCGAGCCCGGCGCTGCGCGCGAGCCGGATCATTGGGTTGGTGTCGGGATTATGCATCCAGCGTGCGCCGCGATCGAACGGCGCGTCGAAGGTGGAGCTATCCGTGACGCAGCGCCCGCCGATCTGCGATGCCGCCTCCACCACCACGACCCTGCGATTGGCCGCCATGACGCGCCGCGCCGCAGCGATGCCGGCCGCACCCGCGCCAATCACGACAATGTCAGCCTCGCGCGGCAGGGGCGCCGCCGTCGCGCGCAGGACCGGCGCGGACATAAAGGCCGCCGACGCCGATAGGAAGCTGCGGCGCGTGATTGTCATGTCATGGTTTCCGGGGACTTGCGGCGAACGGGAACAGCCGGCGAACCTTGCCGCATCTGATGTTGCGCAGCAACCTTCATGGTGAATCAATCGTGCTTGAACTCACAGAGGTCATGAACTGAATTGCAACAGGTTTCGACCATGATACAGATGGAAAAAAAGACGGCCAGAAAGGCCCCGGGGGAGTTCATGGGGACGGTCCTAGATTCAGTCGGAAAGGTGATAGCCGCATACCTCTCGAAAGAGGTGCCGGGCTATGAGCCGTTCACACCCAGCGACCCCGAGCATCTGCGCGGCGTGATCCAGCCCGGCGACGTCATGCTGGTCGAGGGCAACAACCGCATCTCCGGCATCATCAAATATCTGACGCAGTCGACCTGGTCGCATGCCGCGCTCTATGTCGGCCCGGTCGAGGGCGCGATCGAGCCCGACGGCGAGCCGCATGTGCTGATCGAGGCCAATATCGGCGAGGGCGTCACCTCCGCGCCGCTGTCGAAATATTTCCCCTACCATACCCGCCTCTGCCGGCCGGTCGGGCTGTCCTACGAGGACCGCAACACGGTCTGCCGCTATGCGATCAACCGCATCGGGTTCGGCTACGACACCAAGAACATCCTGGACCTGATGCGTTTCCTGTTCCCGCTGCCGGTGCCGCAGCGCTGGCGGCGGCGCATGATCGCGCTCGGTTCGGGCGACCCGACCAAGATCATCTGCTCGGCGCTGATCGCGCAGGCCTTCGACGCCGTGCGCTATCCGATCCTGCCGAAGATCACCAAGGCCGGCAGCCGCGCCGCCCGCCGCGAGATCCTGCACATCCGCGATTCCTCGCTCTACATGCCCCGCGACTTCGACATCTCGCCCTATTTCGAAGTGGTCAAACCCACCATCGTGCACGGCTTCGACTACACAGCCCTGCACTGGGCCGACAAGCAAAAGCCGCTCGAGGAGGTAGCGGGCTCGTTCGGTGTGTTTCCAGAAACGTTCCGTGCGCCGCCGCTCGTTCCTGAAGCGATTGACGAAGAAGCGCAGGCTTCGGCTGAGCAAGTGAGCCAGCAGCATGTGCCGCTGCTGAAGAAGCTGGCGATGTATCACCCGAGGCGCCGCGGCCGCGCGAGAGAGCGGGCGGCGTAATCGTTGTCGTCCTGGCGAAGGCGCCTCAACCACCGTCATTGCGAGCGCAGCGAAGCAATCCAGCATCCCTCCGCGGGAACAGCCTGGATTGCTTCGCTGCGCTCGCAATGACGAGGATAAAGCTACCGCTCCGCCCGTCCGATCACCGCCATCAACTCCGCGATCTTCTCGCGCTGGTCCGCCTTGTCGCCGCTGGCGATCGCGTGCTCGACGCAATGGGCGACGTGATCCTTGAGGACCTCTTCCTCGACCCGGCGCAGCGCGGCACGCACCGCCGAGATCTGCGTGACGATGTCGATGCAGTAGCGGTCTTCCTCCACCATTTTCGACAGGCCGCGAACCTGGCCTTCGATCCGGCCGAGGCGTTTTCCGACAGATGCCTTGATGTCCTTGCGCATGGGGCATATATACCCCTACCGGGTATAGGTTGCAAGGCGGGAGTGCTGGAATGAGCGGCGCGGATCACGGGCATCATCACAACGGGGCAACTCAGTCCGGCTGCGGCTGTTCCAGCAAGGCTGCTGCGCCGGCCACCAGGCCTGCGGCCTCGGCCTGCTGCGGCGGCCAAGGCGATCATGCCGGTCACGCCCAGCATCATCACGACCAGAGCGGAACGGCTGCGAAAGTGCTCGATCCCGTCTGCGGCATGAGCGTCGATCCCGCGACGTCGAAACACCGGTTTGAGCATCAGGGCGAGACCTTCCATTTCTGCTCGGCCGGCTGCCGTGCCAAATTCGCGGCCGATCCCGCAAAGTATCTTGCCAAGGAGAAAGCGCCCGAGCCCGAGATGCCGGCGGGTACGATCTACACCTGTCCGATGCATCCCCAGATCCGCCAGGTCGGGCCGGGCAATTGCCCGATCTGCGGCATGGCGCTGGAGCCTGAGGTCGCGAGCCTCGAGACCGGGCCCAACCCCGAGCTCGCCGACATGACGCGGCGGTTCTGGATCGGCGGCGTGCTGTCGCTGCCGCCCGTGGTGCTGGAGATGGGCGGCCATCTCGCCGGTCCGCACAACTGGATCAATCCAACATTGTCGAACTGGATCCAGCTGGTGTTCGCAACGCCCGTGGTGCTCTGGGCCGGCTGGCCGTTCTTCGTCCGCGGCTGGCAATCGCTGCTGACGCGCAATCTCAACATGTTCACGCTGATCGCGATGGGCACCGGCGTTGCCTACGTCTACAGCCTGCTCGGAACCCTCACGCCACAGATCTTCCCTGAAACATTCCGCGGCCATGAAGGCGCGGTCGCCGTCTATTTCGAAGCGGCCGCCGTCATCACCGTCCTGGTTCTGCTCGGCCAGGTGCTGGAGCTGCGCGCCCGCGATGCGACATCGGGTGCGATCAAGGCGCTGTTGCAACTTGCACCCAAGACCGCGCGGCGCGTCGATGCCGATGGCAGCGAGCACGAGGTCGAGATCGATACGTTGCACGCCGGAGACCGATTGCGCGTTCGTCCCGGCGAGAAAGTGCCGGTTGACGGCATCATCCTGGAAGGACGCTCCTCGCTCGATGAGTCGCTGGTGACAGGCGAGTCCATGCCTGTCACCAAGGAGACTGGCGCCAAGGTGATCGCGGGCACGCTCAATCAATCCGGCAGCTTCATCATGCGCGCCGACAAGGTCGGCCGCGAGACGCTGCTGTCGCAGATCGTGCAGATGGTCGCGGACGCGCAGCGCTCGCGCGCGCCGATCCAGCGGCTGGCCGATCAGGTCGCGGGCTGGTTCGTGCCGGCCGTCATCGTCGTCGCTATCGCCGCGTTCGTGGCGTGGGCCTGGTTCGGGCCGGAGCCGCGACTGGCATTTGGCCTCGTCGCCGCCGTCAGCGTGCTGATCATCGCCTGCCCCTGTGCGCTCGGCCTTGCGACCCCGATGTCGATCATGGTCGGTGTCGGCCGCGGCGCGCAGGCGGGCGTGCTGATCAAGAACGCCGAGGCGCTGGAGCGGATGGAGAAGATCGACACGCTGGTGGTCGACAAGACAGGCACGCTGACCGAGGGCAAGCCCAAGGTGGTGTCGATCGTGCCCGCATCAGGCTTTGCCGGGGATGACATCCTGCGGCTTGCAGCCAGCGTCGAGCGCGCCAGCGAGCATCCGCTGGCCGATGCGATCATGCGTGCGGCGAAGGAGAAGCAGCTGGCGCTGAGCCAGGTCGAAGGGTTCGACTCGCCGACCGGAAAGGGCGCGGCGGGCAAGGTCGACGGCAAGAGCATCGTGCTCGGCAACGCAAAATATCTGACATCGATCGGTATCGACACCAAGGCACTCGACAGCGAGGCCGAGCGGCTGCGCGGCGACGGCGCCACGGTCATCAACATGGCCATCGACGGCAAGCTCGCCGGCCTGTTTGCGATTGCCGATCCGGTCAAGGCTTCGACCCCGGAAGCGCTCAAGGCGCTCGCGGCCGAGGGCATCAAGGTGATCATGCTGACCGGCGACAACCGCACCACGGCCGAAGCGGTGGCACGCCGGCTCGGCATCGCCGATGTGGAAGCCGAGGTGCTGCCCGACCAGAAGAGCGCGGTCGTAACAAAACTGCAAAAGGCCGGGCGCAGCGTCGCGATGGCCGGTGACGGCGTTAACGACGCGCCGGCGCTGGCCGCGGCCGAGGTCGGCATCGCCATGGGCACCGGCACTGACGTGGCGATGGAAAGCGCTGGCGTCACGCTGCTGAAGGGCGACCTCACCGGCATCGTCCGCGCACGAAAGCTGTCGCAGGCGACGATGAGCAATATCCGGCAAAACCTGTTCTTCGCCTTCATCTACAACGCCGCCGGCATTCCGATTGCCGCCGGCATCCTCTATCCCGCCTTCGGCGTGCTGCTGTCGCCGATCATCGCAGCCGCCGCGATGGCGCTGTCCTCGGTCAGCGTGGTCGGCAACGCGCTGCGGCTGCGTGTGACGCGGCTGTGAGATGAAGGTGCTCTCCCTCGCCCCGCTTGCGGGGACAGGCGAAGATCACGCCGCCTTCGCTGCGCTCCCACCCGGCAGACCGGCCCGCGCCACACCGCCGTAAAGCTGCTCGTTCGGCATTTCTTCGCTCAAAATCCTCCGCACCGGGATCAGCTTCTCCAGATCGATCCCCGTCGCAAAACCCTTGCTCTCGCACAGGAACACCAGGTCCTCGAACACGACATTGCCGGTCGCGCCGGGCGCGAAGGGGCAGCCGCCGAGGCCGCCGAGCGAGCCATCGAGGATGCGGACGCCTTCGTCGATTGCCGCGGCGGCGTTGGCGATACCCATGCCGCGGGTGTCGTGGAGATGGATGCAGATCGGCTTGGGACCGGCGAGCTTGACCGCCGCGCGCGACAGCTCTCCGACCTGCTTCGGTCCGGCATAGCCCACGGTGTCGGCGATCGCGACGAAATCGACGCCGGCCTCCAGGCATTTGTCGACGAGGCGCAGCACCTCCGTCGGATCGACCGCGCCCGTGATCGAGCAGCCCAGCGCCATCGAGATCGCCGCGTTCACCAGCGGCTTGTGCGGGCTGGCATCGCGCAGCTCGCAGAGCCGCTTGATGTTGGCGATCGCGGACAAGCGCGAGCGATGCGCATTGGCCTGGCTGTGCTCTTCCGTCGCCGATACCACCGATGCGATCTCGCCGACACCGGATTCCAGGGCCTCGTTGACCCCGCGCTCGTTGAGCGCAAGCGCAACGCCGTGCGCGCCCGGCAGGCTCGCCACCGTCGCGACGACGTCGCGGACATCAACGAATTGGGGAAAGGTCTTTGCCGGCAGGAACGAGCCGACCTCGAAATGCCTGACACCCGCTGCATATTCCTCCCGCACCCAGCGTTGCTTGGCCTCCGTGGATGGAATTTTCTTCACGAGCTGAAGCCCGTCGCGCAGACCCACTTCGCGCAAGGCAACACGGTTCGCGGGATAAATCGTTTCGATCCGGCTCATGCGCACCTCCCAGCGGCTTTTGACGTCAACCCGTTGTTGTCGATCTCGACACGAACGGCCGATGTGTCAGCGCCGAGCGGTGCGACCTTCAGGCCCTCACCAAAATGGCTGCCGTTCCATTCGAGCGGCAGCGTCGGCACATGGAACGGCTTGCCGTCGACGGCGATGTTGGTGACGAGCCCGCCGGGCCGCAGCACATGCGGATCGGTCAGGAGATCCTCGGGCCGGTTGATCGGCGAGAAGCAGATGTTGAGCGCATCGAGCTTCTGCGACAGTTCCGCCACGTCCTGCTGCCGGATGATCTCTGCCACGCGCGGAAGGATCCGCGGCCTGGCCAGGATGCGATCGGTGGTGGTACGCAAGCTCGGGTCATCGAGAAATTCGGTGAGGCCGAACTCGCGGCAGAAACTCTGCCAATGGCCCTCCGTGACGACGCCGATGAAAATCCGCCCGTCGCCGGCGGCATCGAAAATGTCGTAGATCGGCCAGGCATGCTCGCGCTCCGGCATCGAGCGCGGCTTGTTGCCGGTCATCTCGTATTCGACCATGTGCTGGGCGACCAGGAACAGGCAGTTCTCGAACAGGCCGATGCGGATGTCGGCGCCGTCGCGTTTTCCCCCGCGCTTCTGATAGAGCGCGGCCAGGATCGCGATCACACCGAACATGCCGCCCATGATGTCGTTGGCGGAGGAGCCGACGCGCTGCGGCTTCTCCTTTGTGCCGGTCATGGCGGCAAGCCCCGACATCATCTGCACGACCTCGTCGAGCGCGGGGCGATGCTCATAAGGGCCTGACAGAAAGCCCTTGTGGCCGGCAATGATCAGATGCGGATGCCGTCGCCGCAATTCCTCGGCGCCCAGCCCCTGCTTCTCAAGCTGGCCGTCGCGAAAATTCTCCAGGAACACATCGGCAGTCTCGAGCAGCCGATGCATGATGTCCCGGTCCGCAGGTTTATCGAAGTCCAAGACGACACTGCGCTTGCCGCGGTTGAACAGCGGGAAGAACGCCGTGCCCATGCCACCGAGGGAACGGGTCTTGTCGCCGGCGGGCGGCTCGACCTTGATCACGTCGGCCCCTAACTGCGCGAGGATCATGCCGCAGGCCGGGCCCATCACCATGTGGGTCATCTCGACGACCCGCACGCCCTCGAGCGGCAATCCGGTCTCAGCCATGCGTCACTCCCTGTCCGTTCGGCCAAAAGACTAGCCCTTCGCGAGCTTTCTGAAAAATATAATCGGCCGAAGATTGCCTTCGCAGTTCCGGCGCCCGCGTCATCCTCCCTTGCCGAAGCACGCCGGCATGTCTACCTCTCGCGGGTAGTTTCGTGAGAGGTTCCCATGCTGGATGCCGCCGTGAAGGCGCTGTCGCAAATGATGTCGCCGCCGATGCGTTCGATCCTATGGCGGTCGATCGGACTGGCGCTGGTGCTCATCGTCGTGCTGGCGATCGGGTTGCAGCGGCTCCTGAGCTGGTTCGCCATCTATGGCGAGGTCTGGCTGGAGGGTCTGCTCGGGCCGAGCTGGCACGCCTCGCTGGAGGTGCTGGCCTGGATCATCTCGATTGCGGCCGGGTTCGGCGTCGTGTTCGGCAGCGTGTTCCTGATGCCTGCGATCACCTCGCTGGTGGCGAGCTTCTTCGTCGACGACGTCGCCGACATCGTCGAGCGCGAATATTATCCGGCCGAGCGGCCGGGCACGGCACTGCCGTTCAACCAGGCGATGCTCGAAGGCATCAAGACCGCGCTGCTCACCATCGTGGTCTATCTTGCCGCGCTGCCGCTGGTGTTTCTGGCCGGCGCCGGTTTCCTGATCTTCTTCCTCGCCGCCGCCTGGCTGCTCGGCCGCGAATATTTCGAGCTCGCCGCGATGCGCTTCCGCTCGCCGGAGGACGCAAAAGCGATGCGGCGCGACAATGCCGCGACAATCTTCACCGCCGGCCTCTTCATCGCGGCCTTCGTCTCGATTCCGGTCGTGAACCTGGCGACGCCGATCTTCGGCATGGCCTTCATGGTCCACATGCACAAGCGTCTGTCGGGCCCGCGGCCCGAGCTGATCGAGCCGGCGCGGCAGATGCGGTAACGATCCTCTCCCTCTCCTGCAAGCGGGAGAGGTGTCGGGGCGCTACGCGATCTTGAATCCGTACTTCCGCAACACCTGCCCTGGCGCGAGCGGCGCCAGCATGAACGGGCCAGGTGGAGCTTGTTGCTCACACCGTCTTCTCCGGCCAGCGGCAGAGATCGTTGATCAGGCATACCTCGCAGCGCGGCTTGCGCGCGAGGCAGGTATAGCGACCGTGCAGGATCAGCCAGTGATGGGCATGCAGCATGAACTCGGCCGGGATCACCTTTTCGAGACCAAGCTCGACTTCGAGCGGCGTCTTGCCCGGCGCAAGACCGGTGCGGTTGCCGACGCGGAAGACGTGGGTGTCGACCGCCATGGTGTGCTCGCCGAAGGCCATGTTGAGCACGACATTGGCGGTCTTGCGTCCGGCGCCCGGCAGCGACTCGATCTCGGCGCGCGTGCGCGGCACCGCACCGCCGAAATCGCTGAGCAGTTTAGCCGACAGCGCGATCACGTTCTTGGCCTTGGTGCGATAAAGGCCGATGGTCTTGATGTAGTCGCGCAGACGCTCCTCGCCGAGGTCGAGCATCTTTTGCGGTGTGTCGGCGATCTCGAACAAGGCGCGCGTCGCCTTGTTGACGCCGGCGTCGGTCGCCTGTGCCGACAGCACCACGGCCACCAGCAGCGTGAACGGGTTGACGTGCTCGAGCTCGCCGCGCGGTTCGGGATTGGCTTGTTGGAAACGCCTGAAGACCTCCCGAACTTCCGCTGGCGTCCAGGGTTTTGTCGCCTTGAGCGAAGTCTTCGCCGGCGCCGATTTCTTGGGAGAAGGCTTTACGGAAGGTTTGGGCTTCGCCGGCTTTGCCTTTTTCTTCGGCGCAGCCGCTTTGTGCGGGGCCGGCTTGCGGGTGATTTTCGCCATGATCGGGATATACTGAGAGACGATGAGCACAGGCAACGAAATTGAGCGCCAAGAGTCTGGCCAGGAATCTGAAGGTCATGCCGAACGGCAGATCTTCTCCGCGCTGCTGACGCCGCACCGCTCGCTGAACCGCACCGGCTTCCTGGCCGTGATGCTGTTCCTGAGCGTCGTCAGCTTCGTCACCGGAATTGTCTTCCTGATGCAGGGCGCCTGGCCGGTGCTCGGCTTTTTCGGCCTCGACGTGCTCGTGGTCTGGTGGGCCTTCAAGGTCAATTTCCGCACCGGGCGGGCGCGCGAGGAGATCACCGTCACGACGTCGGAGTTGCGCGTGCGGCGCATCAGCCATCACGGCCAGGTCGCCGAATGGACCTTCAATCCGCTCTGGGTCCGGCTCGACATGGAGGTCGACGAGGACTTTGGCATCGAGCACCTCTATCTGATCTCGCGCGGCCATCACATCCAGATCGCGCGGTTCTTGGGGCCGGACGAAAAGGCAAGTTTCTACAAAGGCTTGATTGAAGCCCTGAACGCCGCCAAGCGCGGCCCGACCTACAACCCGGTGACCTGAACCCAGTCGGAAATCGGGTGGTTTCGCGCCCCTGCCGCGCCTACATTTCCGCTCATGATGACACTCGCCATACATGACCAGCGCCTGGCCAAGCCGGGCCCCCAGAACGCCGCGCTGCGCGACTATGATTCGGTGCGCCGGGCCATCGCGTTCATCTCGGAAAACTGGCGCGCGCAGCCGACCATCGAGGCGATGGCGGATGCGGCCGGCGTCACGGCGGATGAGCTGCATCATCTGTTCCGCCGTTGGGCCTCGATCACGCCGAAGGCCTTCATGCAGGCGCTCACCCTCGACCACGCCAAGGGTCTGTTGCGGGATTCCGCCAGCATTCTCGATGCGGCGCTCGATTCAGGCCTGTCGGGTCCGGGCCGTCTGCACGATCTCTTCGTCACCCACGAAGCGATGTCGCCGGGTGAATGGAAGAACGGCGGCGCGGGGCTGACCTTGCGCTTCGGCTTCCATCCGTCTCCCTTTGGAACTGCGATCGTGATCGCGACCGATCGCGGCCTCGCCGGCCTCGCCTTCGCCGACCCCGGCGACGAGAAAGCCGCCCTTGCCGACATGACGCGGCGCTGGCGGAACGCAACCTATGTCGAAGACCACGACGGCACCGCACCGCTGGCGGCACGCATCTTCGACACCAAACTGTGGCGGCCGGATCAGCCGCTGCGCGTGGTCCTGATCGGCACCGATTTCGAGGTGCGGGTGTGGGAGACGCTGCTGAAAATTCCGATGGGCCGCGCGGTGTCCTATTCCGACATCGCCTGCAACATCAACAGCCCGAAGGCCTCGCGCGCCGTCGGTGCGGCCGTCGGCAAGAACCCGGTCTCCTTCGTCGTGCCCTGCCACCGCGCCCTCGGCAAGAGCGGCACGCTGACAGGCTACCACTGGGGCATCACCCGCAAGCAGGCGATGCTGGGCTGGGAAGCCGGGCAGCTGGGGATGCAATAGGCAAGATGCAGTAGGGTCGGCAAAGGCGCAAAGCGCCGTGCCCACCACCTCTCTCGGTCGCTGGCGGAGCGTGGGCACGCTTCGCTTTGCCCACCCTACGAGTATCTCGACTACCCCGCCAGATCCAGCTTCGAGGCCACCGTCGAATCCGCATTGAGCCGGTAGATGATCGGCACGCCGGTGGCGAGCTCGCGCTTCAAAATGCCTTCGGGCGACAGTTTTTCCAGCACCATGATCAAAGCGCGCAGCGAGTTGCCGTGGGCAGCGACCAGCGTGCGCTTGCCATTGAGCACGCCGGGCAGGATCTCCTGCACATAGTAGGGCAGCGCGCGCGCCAGCGTGTCCTTCAGGCTTTCGCCGCCGGGCGGCGGCACGTCGTAGGAGCGGCGCCAGACATGCACCTGCTCCTCGCCCCATTTCTTGCGGGCGTCGTCCTTGTTGAGGCCGGAGAGATCGCCATAGTCGCGCTCGTTCAGCGCCAGATTCTTCGAGGTGGGCAGGCCGGTCTGGCCGAGCTCGGTGAGAATGAGATCGAGCGTGTGCTGCGCGCGCGTCAGCACGGAGGTGAAGGCGACGTCGAACACGAGGTCCTGGGCCTTCAGCTTGCGGCCCGCTTCCTTGGCTTCTGCGACACCCTGCTCGGTGAGGTCAGGATCCTTCCAGCCGGTGAACAGATTCTTCAAGTTCCATTCGCTCTGGCCGTGGCGCACCAGCACGAGAAGACGTTCGCTCATTGCCCAATTCCGTTGCTTGCTTGGTTCAGATGTCGGTGAGGCCGAGCACGTCGGCCATCGAGTAGTGTCCGGGCTTCTTGCCATGCGCCCACAGCGCCGCCTTGAGCGCACCGTGGGCGAACAGGATGCGGTCCTCCGCCTGATGCGACAACGTCAGGCGTTCGAACGGGCCGAGGAAAGTCACGCTGTGATCGCCGGCGACGGTGCCGCCGCGCAAGGAAGCAAAGCCGATCGCGCCCGGCTTGCGCGCGCCGGTGATGCCGTCGCGGCCGCGCTCCGAATGCTCATGGTCGAGCGGGATGCCGCGACCGCTAGCTGCCGCCTGGCCGAGCATCAGCGCGGTCCCTGAGGGCGCGTCGACCTTCATGCGGTGATGGGATTCGACGATCTCGATGTCAAAGCTTTCGTCGAGCGCCTTGGCGACGCGCTTGACCACGGCCGCGAGCAGATTGACGCCCAGGCTCATATTGCCCGACTGCACCACGACCGCGCGGTTGGTGACGCTTTTGATCACGGCATTGTCGGAGCCTGACAGCCCGGTTGTGCCGATGACATGAACCAGCCCGCGCTCGGCCGCGATCGCGACATTGGCAATGGTTGCGGCCGGCACGGTGAAATCCAGAATGCCGTCGGCATCCTTCGACATCGCCCAGAGATCGGCGGACAGCTTGATGCCGTTTTCCGGCAGGCCGGCGAGCACGCCGGCATCCTTGCCCAAGAGCTCCGAGCCTGGTGCCTCCAGGGCGCCTGCGAGCACCGCGCCTTTGCTGTCGGCAATCGCCCGCGTCAGGGCGCGGCCCATCCGTCCGCCGGCTCCAGCAACAATCAGGCGCATGTCTGGCATGGTGTGATCCTCTCAGGCGCCGTTGTAGCGGCGGGATGCAGTTCCGGCAACCGAGGGGATCGCGCAGGGGCGCCTGCGGCCATCCTTCGAGACGCCCGCCTGCGGCGGGCCCTCAGGATGAGGTCGGAGTACGTGGCAGCAAATTCGACGGGTGCCGACATCGCTTAACCTCATCCTGAGGAAACCGCTGGAAGAGGTCGTCTCGAAGGACGAGGCGCGCGCGCCGATCCCGCCTCAGCCGTCCTGCGGCTGCGGGCCGTCGTAGCCTTCGATGATGATGAGGTCGGCGATCGAGTGCGGCTGGCGCACCTTGATATTGGCCTGATATTCCGGCGAATTGTAACAGGCGATCGCGGTCTGGTAATCAGGGAATTCGATCACGACGTTGCGGTTGCGGCTGCCGCCTTCGACGGTGGTGAACTTGCCGCCGCGGACCACGAAGCGGCCGCCCCATTTCTTGAAGATCGGACCGTTGGCGACGGCATAGGGCTTGTAGCCCTCGTCATTGCTCACGTCGACGCGCCCGATCCAGTAGCCCTTTGCCATTGTTCTTCTCTCTTGTTTTTGATGGTTAGCCGAGCGCCTGGGCAATCTCGGCGTGGATCGCTTCAGCTGTTGCCTTTGGGTCCGAGGCTTCCACCACCGGCCGCCCGACGACGAGATAATCCGCCCCTGCGGCAATCGCGCGGCCGGGCGTCATGATGCGCTTCTGGTCGCCGATAGCCGCACCCGCGGGACGGATGCCTGGTGTGACGAGGTTCATCTGCTGGCCGACGATCTTGCGCAAGCCTTCGGCCTCCTCGGGCGAGGACACGAGACCGTCGATGCCGAGGGCCTGCGCCTGCTGCGCACGCGCCTCGACCAGTTCGGAGACGCCGAGCCGGAAGCCTGCCGCACGCAGATCGTCGTCATTGTAGGAGGTCAGCACCGTCACGGCGAGGAGCTTCAGCTTCGACGAGCCGCGGCCTTCGACGGCGCCCTTCATGGTCTGTGGATAGGCGTGCACGGTGAGGAAGGTCGCCCCCAGCCTGGTGATGCTCTCGACGCCTTGCGACACCGTGTTGCCGATGTCGTGCAGCTTGAGATCAAGAAAGACCTTCTTGCCGCCGTCGGCAAGCTTGGTAACCAGCGGCAAGCCGCCGGCATAAGCGAGGCGATAGCCGATCTTGTAAAATGTGACGCTGTCGCCGAGCCTCGCAATCATCGTCTCCGCGGCATCGACGCTAGGCAGATCGAGCGCGACGATCAGGCGGTCTTTCGGGGCGATTTCGGCTGGCGTCATGTCACCTCACATCAAGCGTTGGGAAATATCGATCAACTGCCGCACCATCTCCTTCATGGAGTCGATATCGCCCTGACCCTTGAGCCTGTCCATATCGTCATAGGCCTGGTCGGCAAAGGCGAGCGTGAACTGGCTGGCGATCACATTGGCGTGGCAGGAGGTCAGGATCAGGCGCAACGCCTGCAGCGCGCGAGCAGCTCCAAGCCGGCTCTGCGACGCACCGGCGAGCGCGAAGGCGCGGTTGCGGAAGACGTCGCCGCGCGCCTCGTGCAGATCGTGCACGCGGCTGACCCAGTCGATGGCGTTCTTGAGGAGCGGCGGCACCGAAGCATTGTATTCGGGCGAGACCAACAGCACGCCATGATGCGCGCCGATCATGCGCTTGAGATTGATGGCGTGCTTCGGGATGCCCGATTTGGCCTGGAGATCGCCGTCATAGATCGGCAGCGGAAAATCGGCGAGCGAGATGCGGGTGACGTCGACGCCGGCCTGGGCGATTTCATAAGCGAGGACCGCCGCCAGCTTCACATTGTGCGAGCCGGTGCGCAGCGAGCCGGGAATGACCAGGATCTTCGGAGCGGACATCCACTTCCATACGTTCGGCGAAACGAGCCCGCCGCGCAAAGGAAGACGCCGGCGGAATTAGTCCTTGCGATACACCCAGACGCGGGCCGGCGGAAGGTTCATCCAGATCCGTTCCGAGGCCTCTGTGGACACGCCGGGCAGCGATTTCGGGATCGGCGGCACCACCGCATAGGTGAACTGGACGAAGGGCGCGCCGGGCGCAAGCGCCGCGAAGGCATCGCGCATCAGCCGAAGGCGCGTCAGCATCGGCTTCGTCACCAGCGGCAGGCCGGAGACGACGGCGCTGGCGGGCGCGCTCAGCACGTTCCAGAGCGTGTCACGCAGCCGATAGGCATCGCCCTGCACCACCTTGGCTTGCGGATAACGGTCACGCAGCAGCGCGCAGAAGCCGGGATTGTATTCGACGAGAACGAGACGCTTCTGATCGACGCCGCGCTCGACCAGGGCCGAGGTGATAGCACCCGTGCCGGGTCCGAGCTCGACCACCGGAGCATCCGAATCGATATCGACATAATGCGCCATGGTCCGCGCGAGCAGCTTGCCCGACGGCATCACCGCGCCCATGTGCAGGGGCTTTTCAATCCACGATCTGAGGAAGCGCACCTCGTCATCGAGACGGGGCTTCTTCAACGCACGCGCGGACGACGGCAATGGCATGTCTGGACCGGACGGGACGAGACCGCGTGACCGCGGCTGTCAGAAAATGGTCATAAAGACGTATAGGCCGAAGTCGATACGGTCAAGCCGGCTCAGTTCGCCCGATTACCGAAGAAATCCTTGACCTTGGCGAAGAAGCCCTCGGATTCCGGCTGGGTGTTGCCGGAGGAGAGCTTTTCGAACTCGGCCAGCAATTCCTGCTGCTTCTTGGTGAGGTTCTGCGGGGTCTCGACCACGACCTGGACGTACATGTCGCCCATCTGGCGCGAGCGCAGCACCGGCATGCCTTTTGATGCGATGCGGAATCGACGGCCGGACTGGGTTCCGGCGGGCACCTTCACCTTGGCCTTGCCCTTCTCGATGGTGGGCACCTCGAATTCGCCGCCGAGCGCGGCCGTGACCATCGAGATCGGCACGCGGCAATGCAGGTCGGCGCCGTCGCGTTGGAAGAACTGGTGCTGGGCCAGCGACAGGAAGATGTAGAGGTCGCCGGGCGGACCGCCGCGCACCCCGGCCTCGCCTTCGCCGGCGAGCCTGATCCTGGTGCCGTCCTCGACGCCCTGGGGAATGTTGACCGACAGCGTTCGCTCGCGGGTGACGCGGCCCTGGCCCGAGCAGGACGGACAGGCGTCCTCGATCATCTGGCCGCGGCCCTGACAGCCGGGGCAGGTGCGCTCGAGGGTAAAGAAGCCCTGCGACTGCCGCACGCGGCCGGCGCCGCCACAGGTCGAGCAGGTTTTCGGCTTGGTGCCGGCCTTGGCGCCGATACCCGAGCAGGCCTCGCAGGTGACCGAGACCGGAATCTCGATCTGCGCGGTCTTGCCGCCGAAGGCTTCCTCGAGGGTGATTTCCATGTTGTAGCGCAGGTCGGCGCCACGCTCGCGGCCGCCGCGGCCGCGCTGCCCGGCCATGCCGAACAGATCTTCGAAAATGTCGGAGAAGGAGGAGGCGAAGCCCGCGCCGAAGCCGGCGCCGCCGCCACCACCTTGCTCGAACGCGGCATGGCCGAAGCGGTCATAGGCGGCGCGCTTGTCCTTGTCCTTCAGGACCTCATAGGCCTCGTTGATTTCCTTGAACTTGACTTCGCTGGTCTCATCCCCGGGATTGCGGTCGGGATGGAATTTCATCGCCAGCTTGCGGAATGACGATTTCAGCTTGCTCTCGTCGGCCGTGCGATCGACTTCGAGGGTTTCGTAGTAGCAGCGCTTGGTGGACGTGGACATGTCTGACTCAGGTCTATCCGATCGCGATTCAAGTCGGTGCGAAACAACGTCGCCACGCGACGATATAGGCAGCCTTCCGCATCACGGCAGAGGGCTGCATGGCAGCGTTGAGCATAAAGGCTGGGAATTGATTGATCGTAACGGGCCTACCCGCCCGCCCCGACACGAAAGCCTCCCCCCTGAGGGGGGAGGCCGTTTCAGCGTGTGGGGTCCAAGCCGTCCGCATCATGACCCTCGCGGGGCTTATGCGGACTTCTTGTTGTTCTTGTCGTCGTCGACTTCGGTGAATTCCGCGTCGACGACGTCGTCCTTCGCAGCGTCCTTGGCCGCGTCGGCCTCGGCCTGCTGCTTGTACATGGCCTCGCCGAGCTTCATCGAAGCCTGAGCCAGCGTGTTGGTCTTGGCCTTGATCGCCTCGGCATCGCTGCCCTTCAGCGCTTCCTTGAGGTCGCTGACGGCGTCCTCGATGGCGCGGCGCTCGGTCTCGGAGACCTTCGAACCGTGCTCGGCCAGCGCCTTCTCGGTGGAGTGCACCAGCGCGTCGGCATGGTTCTTGGCATCGACCGCCTCGCGGCGCTGCTTGTCGGCCGCGGCATTGGCCTCGGCGTCCTTGACCATCTTGTCGATGTCGGCTTCCGACAGACCGCCAGAGGCCTGGATGCGGATCTGCTGCTCCTTGCCGGTGGCCTTGTCCTTGGCCGAGACGTTGACGATGCCGTTGGCGTCGATGTCGAAGGTCACCTCGATCTGCGGCATGCCGCGCGGAGCCGGCGGAATGCCCATCAGGTCGAACTGGCCGAGCATCTTGTTGTCGGCCGCCATTTCACGCTCGCCCTGGAAGACGCGGATGGTGACGGCATTCTGATTGTCTTCAGCCGTCGAGAACACCTGGCTCTTCTTGGTCGGGATCGTGGTGTTGCGGTCGATGATGCGGGTGAACACGCCGCCCAAGGTCTCGATGCCCAGCGACAGCGGGGTCACGTCGAGCAGCAGCACGTCCTTGACGTCGCCCTGGAGCACGCCGGCCTGGATCGCAGCGCCGATCGCCACGACCTCGTCCGGGTTGACGCCCTTGTGCGGCTCCTTGCCGAACAGCTGCTTCACGACTTCCTGGACCTTCGGCATGCGGGTCATGCCGCCGACCAGAACCACTTCGCCAATCTCGCCGGCGGTGACGCCGGCATCCTTCAGCGCCTTGCGGCAGGGCTCGATGGTCTTCTGCACGAGGTCGTCGACCAGTGCCTCGAACTTGGCGCGGGTGAGCTTCATCGTCAGATGCTTCGGGCCGGTCTGGTCCGCGGTGATGAAGGGCAGGTTGATCTCGGTCTGCGTCGTCGACGACAGCTCGATCTTGGCCTTTTCAGCGGCTTCCTTCAGACGCTGCAACGCAAGCTTGTCGTTGCGCAGGTTGATGCCCTGCTCCTTCTGGAACTCGTCGGCGAGGTAGCCCACGAGGCGCATGTCGAAATCTTCGCCGCCGAGGAAGGTGTCGCCGTTGGTCGACTTCACCTCGAACACGCCGTCGCCGATTTCGAGAATGGAAATATCGAACGTGCCGCCGCCGAGGTCGTACACGGCGATGGTGCCGGCCTTGGTCTTGTCGAGGCCATAGGCCAGCGCAGCCGCGGTCGGCTCGTTGATGATGCGCAGCACTTCAAGGCCCGCGATCTTGCCGGCATCCTTGGTGGCCTGGCGCTGGGCGTCGTTGAAGTAAGCGGGAACGGTGATGACAGCCTGGTCGACCTTCTGGCCGAGATGGGCTTCCGCGGTCTCCTTCATCTTCTGCAAGATGAACGCCGAAACCTGCGAGGGCGAGTAGGTCTGGCCGTCGGCCTCGACCCAGGCGTCACCGTTGGAAGCCTTCACGATCTTGTACGGAACGAGCTTCTTGTCCTTCTCGACCATCGGGTCGTCGTAGCGGCGGCCGATCAGGCGCTTCACTGCGAAGAACGTACGCTCCGGATTGGTCACGGCCTGGCGCTTGGCAGGCTGGCCGACGAGGCGCTCACCGTCGTCGGTCACGGCGACGATCGAAGGCGTCGTGCGCATGCCCTCGGAATTCTCGATGACTTTGGCGTTCTTGCCGTCCATTACGGCGACGCACGAATTCGTGGTGCCGAGGTCGATCCCAATGACCTTTCCCATGGTCCTGATATCCTTCTTTTTGCGGCAGGTTGGCTGGGCCCAGAAGGCACCCGAACCGAAACCCCCTAAGATCAAACATTCGCGATATTGCGATGGTTGAGGCTCATATAGGAGGGGGGGAGGGGCCCGCAAGGACCGAACGCAACTTTGGGCCGTGAAAACATTGGGTTTTGGAAGATCGTATCCGCCCCTCCAGCCCTTGCGGGTGAGGAAATATTAACGGGTTCGGCGATCGACCGGCCGCCCGTCGCCATCAGCGGCCCGGCCCTGTTACCGGGGCGCCAAACCCGCTAAAAGGCGGCCGGCCGGGACAGCTTCGCCATGGGGCTGCTTCGCGCGACAAGGCGGCCCCAAGGCCGATCATACAAGGCTGATCATACAAGGCTGATCATCAAAGGCCGACCATCGTACGGCCTCAATGTGAACCAAACAGAATGCCCATGAAGCTGACCCGCTCCCTCGCTGCGCTCGCCCTCCTCGTCGCCACGGCTTTTCCGGCGCTCGCCGCCGACGCCGTCTATCCGCCCGGCTTGCGTCTCGGCATGGTGCCTCTGGTCGGCCTCAGCAAGGCCAAGACCTTTCCGGGCTTCGAGAGCGAGGATGGCAGCGTCAAGGTGCTGATCACCGAGCTGCCGCCGGCGGCCTATAACGAAGTCGTCAGCGCCTTCAACGCCAATCCGGCCGGCGCCAACGGCGTCAAGCCGGACAAGATCGAGACATCGGCGGGCCTTGCGTATTTTACCACCGAAAGCGCCAAGGCTGGCGACACGCTGGTGAAGCGCTATTCGATGATCGTGCCGGGCACCGGCTTCTCCGGCTATGTCGCGGTGCAAATCCCCGAGAACGCTTCGAAGATCTACACCGACGAGGCGGTGCGGCAGATGTTTGCGACCGCCACCATCCGCAAGGAGGTGTCGGCTGACGAGCAGATCGGGCTGTTGCCGTTCAAGATCACCGATCTCGCCGGCTTCAAGGATATCCGCACGCTGGTGCCGGGCTCGAGCATCATCCTGGCCGATGGCAATGAGAGCTCGGGCTATGAATCCAAGCCATTCATGATCCTCGGCCTGATCGGCGCCACCCCGCAGGCCGCCGACGATCGTGCCCGTTTCGCCCAGGAGGCGGCGCTTCAGATCCCCGGCTTGCGCGAAAGCAAGGTCACCATGTCGGAGCCGATCCGCATCAACAGCCAGCCGGGCTTCGAGACCCGGATCGACGGCGTCAGCGGCAGGGACAAGACCCCGGTGACGGTGGTGCAGTGGATCCGCTTCGGCGGCGGCACCTCGCTGCGCATCATCGCCAGCGCCCCGCGCGACCAATGGTCCGACGCCTTCACCCGCTTCCGCGCCGTGCGCGACGGCATCCAGCCGAAGGGATAGGCGCATCTCCAGACGAGGTGCGCTCCCTCCCCCCGCTTGCGGCGCGACGAGCTTCGCTCGCGCTGAGAGGGTTGGGGAGAGGGTGTCTCCGCGATCGAGAACCCCCAAGAGGAGAAAGCCCTCACCCGCTGCGCTCTGCGCAGCGATAGCCCAACCACTCACCAAACCCGGCTGCATTTTCGGGCTTTCGTTCGTACACGAACGGAACTAGGCTTGCCCGCATTGGATCAGGTTTTGGATCATCCTGGAGGGGAGGCGGACGATGCGTAATCGACGACAGATCTTGGCCGCGATGGGAACGACGGCGCTTGCGGCCCTTGCTCCATCAGCCCTGTTCGCAGCAGCTGCGATCAAGCCGGACGACAGCTCCGCGCTGCTCGTGATCGACGTGCAAAACTGCTTCCTGCCGGGCGGCAGCCTTGCGGTGAAGGAAGGCGAGCAGGTCGTGCCCGTCATCAATAAAATGGCGAAGGCATTTTCGAACGTGGTGATGACGCAGGACTGGCACACGCCCGGCCACATCTCGTTCGCGTCGGTGCATTCCGGCAAGAAGCCGTTCGAGACCATCGACCTGCCCTATGGCAAGCAGGTGCTGTGGCCCGACCATTGCGTGCAGGGCACCGAGGGCGCCTCGCTGTCGAAGGATCTCTCGATCCCGCAGGCCGCGCTCATCATCCGCAAGGGCTTTCACAAGGACGTCGACAGCTATTCGGCGTTCCTCGAAGCCGACGGCAAGACAACGACCGGCCTTGCCGCCTATCTGAAGTCGCGCAAGATCAAGCGCGTCTTCGTCGCGGGTCTCGCCACGGATTTCTGTGTCGCCTGGACCGCGCTCGATGCGCGCAAGGCGGGTTTTGAGGTCTATGTCGTGGAGGACGCCTGCCGCGGCATCGACACGCAGGGCTCGCTGGCCAAGGCCTGGGCCGACATGGCCAAGGCCGGCGTGAAGCGGATTCAGTCGAGCGATATTGCGCTGAGCGCGTGAGACTAGGGTTGGTCGTTCCGGGGCGATGCGAAGCATCGAACCCGGAACCTCGAGATTCCGGGTTCGGCTCTGCGAGCCGCCCCGGAATGACTCCTTAAACTCAGTTCGCGTCGTTGCTGTTCGCAGCAGGCGCAGCCTTTGCGCCGCCCTTGGCGACGCCGACCAGCGCCGGGCGCAGCACGCGCTCGCCGATGGTGTAGCCGGCCTGCATGACCTGCACGACGGTGCCCGTGGGAACCGACGCATCGGGCACTTCGTACATCGCCTGATGGAAGTTGGGGTCGAACTTCTGACCCTGGGGATCGAGCTTCTTCACACCATGCTTTTCCAGTGCGTTGAGCAGCGAACGCTCGGTGAGCTCGACGCCCTCGATCAGCGCGGTCAGACCGGGATCGGCGGCGGCGCGCGCCTCGGCCGGAACGGCGTCGAGCGCGCGCTGGAGATTGTCGGCGATCTCGAGCACATCGCGGGCAAAGCCGGTGATACCGTAGAGGCGGGCATCGGCGACCTCCTTGGTGGTGCGCTTGCGCAGGTTTTCCATCTCGGCCAGCGTCCGCAGCATGCGGTCACGGGCCTCGGCGGCTTCCTTCTGCAACGTCTCCACCGAACCCGGCTCGGGATCGTCGGGCATGATGTAGGGCTTTGACACCACGGGCTCGCCGGTCGCGGCAGTCGTGTCTTCGGGTTGCCGGGTTGGATCGGTCATCGGCTGCTTCTCGAACTCGCTCAAGGGGAGGTTTTCTGGCCCGGATATCGTGCTTCGGGCGCTGAAAATCAAGCGCCCGTGATCGGCTCAAATGCCGGTCAGCCTCCCAGCAGGCGACTGACGATACGGGCGGCGTAATCCACGGTCGGGATCACGCGGGCATAATTCAGCCGCGTCGGCCCGATCACGCCCAAAACGCCGACGATGCGGCCGGCGGCATCCCGATAGGGCGAGATGATGGTGGAGGAGCCCGATAGCGAAAACAGCTTGTTCTCGCTGCCGATGAAGATTCTGACGCCTTCAGCGGTTTCGGCGCGCCCGAGCAGGTCGATTACGCCGCGCTTGGTCTCGAGATCGTCGAACAGCAGCCTGACACGCTCGAGATCCTCCAGCGCATGCAGATCTTCCAATAGATTGGCATGGCCGCGGACGATGAGCTGGCGGTCCTCGTTCTCGCCGCCCGACCAGCTCGCGATCCCGGCTGAGATCACCTTCTGGGTCAGCTGATCGAGCTCGGCGCGAGCTTCCGCGAGCGCGGTTTCCAGCTCGAGCCGCGCCTCGGCGAGCGTGCGGCCGCGGATCCGCGCGTTGAGGAAATTGCCGGCTTCAGTGATGGCCGAGGAGGGAACCCCGGGCGGCAGCGTCAGCACGCGGTTTTCGACCTGGCCGTCCTCGCCGACCAGGATCACCAGCGCCTGCTCGGGTTCCAATCGGACGAATTCGATGTGCTTCAGCCGCGTATTGGACTTCGGCGTCAGAACGACCGCTGCGGTGCGGGTGAGGCCGGACAGCCGCGTCAGCGCCTGGTCCAGCGCCGCCTCGACCGATTGGGCCTGCCCGACCGAGGTCAGCTGGCTCTGGATCGACTGCCGCTCGGCCTCATTGAGGTCGCCGACCTGCATCAAGGCGTCGACGAAGAAGCGCAGGCCGAGTTCCGTCGGCAAGCGGCCGGCCGAGGTGTGCGGCGCATAGATCAGCCCGAGCTGTTCCAGATCGGCCATGACGTTGCGGACCGAGGCCGGCGACAGCGGCATCGCGATCAGGCGGGAAATGTTGCGCGAGCCGACCGGTTCGCCGGTCGCGAGATAGCTTTCGACAATTTGACGAAAGATGTCGCGGGAACGCTCGTTGAGCTGGGCGAGGCCTGCGCGCGGCGCGATCAGATGGATCGGATCGTGATGGGCCACAGACGGTAACTCCTCTCAGATGCTCATAATTTGTCCATCCAGGACGGTTCTGACAAGCGTCGCGTTTGCGGGGTGGATATCGGGGGGGTGAAAAAGCCTTGCTGCCCACCCTGACCCCACCTACAAGCACCGCGAACCGCCCTACCCCATAAGTTCTAGATCATGAGTTCTGGAGAATTTCCCATGCGGCCAAGCCGCCGTGCGCCCGACGAATTGCGCCCCGTGACGCTGGAGCGCGGCGTGGTCAAATATGCGGAAGGCTCCTGCCTGGTGAAATTCGGCGACACCCATGTGCTCGTCACCGCCACCCTGGAAGACCGCCTGCCGCCATGGCTGAAGGGCCAGGGCCGCGGCTGGGTCACCGCCGAATACGGCATGCTGCCGCGCGCCACCTCCGAACGCACCCGCCGCGAGGCCTCGGCCGGCAAGCAGAGCGGCCGCACCGTCGAGATCCAGCGCCTGATCGGCCGCTCGCTTCGCACCATCGTTGATCTCGAAGCGCTCGGTGAGCGCCAGATCACGGTCGATTGCGACGTGCTCCAGGCCGACGGCGGCACCCGCACCGCCTCGATCACCGGCGCCTGGGTCGCGCTCGCCGATTGCATCAACTGGATGAAGGCGCGCAACATGGTCAAGGCCAACGTGATGCGCGACAACGTCGCCGCGATCTCCTGTGGCATCTACAACGGCACGCCGGTGCTCGATCTCGACTATGCCGAGGATTCGGAGGCCGAGACCGACGCCAATTTCGTCATGACCGGCGATGGCCGCATCATCGAGGTGCAGGGCACCGCGGAACGCGAGCCGTTCACGCAGGACGAGTTCCTGAAGCTGATCGCTCTCGCTCAAAAGGGCATCGCGCGGCTGGTGGACTTGCAGAAACTGGCTGTCGCGTAGTCAATAGGCCCATGCACCGCCGAATCACCGGAAAGCTCGTCATCGCCACCCACAATCCCGGCAAGCTCGCCGAGATGAAGGAGCTGCTCGCGCCTCACGGCATCGAGGTGGTGTCGGCCGGTGAGCTCGGCCTTCCCGAGCCTGACGAGACCGGCAACGACTTCCGCAGCAACGCCGCGATCAAGGCGGCCGCGGCGGCGCAGGCGACCGGGCTGCCTGCTTTCGCCGACGATTCCGGCATCGTGGTCGACGCGCTCGATGGCGCACCGGGCATCTACAGCGCGCGCTGGGCCGGTCCAAACAAAGACTTCGCCGCCGCGATGGCGCAGATCGAGCGCCTGTTGCAGGAGCGCGGTGCTATCAAGCCCGACAAGCGCAAGGCCCATTTCGTCTCCGCGCTCTGCGTCGCCTGGCCCGATCATCATCTCGAAGAGGTCGAGGCGCGCGTCGACGGCACGCTGGTGTGGCCGCCGCGCGGCACTGCCGGCTTCGGCTACGATCCGATGTTCCTGCCCGACGGTCACACGCGCACTTTCGGCGAGATGGAGAGCATCGAGAAGCACGGCCTGCCGCCGCTCGGCCTCGGCCTGTCGCACCGCGCCCGCGCCTTCGTGAAACTGGCGGAGATCTGCCTTGAGCCGCGCTGACAAGGATGCGTTCGGCGTCTACGTGCACTGGCCGTTCTGCCTGTCGAAGTGTCCCTATTGCGACTTCAACAGCCATGTCCGCCACGCAGCGATCGACGAGGCGCGCTTTGCTTCGGCCTTTGCGCGCGAGATCGCGACGACCGCCGCGCGCGCACCCGGCCGCGAGGTCACCTCGATCTTCCTCGGCGGCGGCACGCCGTCGCTGATGCAGCCTTCAACCGTCGGCGCCGTGCTGGATGCCATCGGCAAGCACTGGAGCGTTGCCAACGACGTCGAAGTCACGCTGGAAGCAAACCCGACCAGTGTCGAAGCCACGCGCTTTGCCGGCTATCGCGCCGCCGGCGTCAATCGCGTCTCGCTCGGCGTGCAGGCGCTGGACGACGCCTCGCTGAAAGCGCTCGGCCGCATGCACAGCGCGCGCGAGGCGCTCGATGCGGTCGCCATCGCGCGCCGCTCGTTCGATCGCTACTCGTTCGACCTGATCTACGCCCGCCCCGACCAGACGCCGGCGATGTGGGCCGACGAGCTCCGCCTCGCCATCGATGAAGCCGCGGAGCATCTGTCGCTCTATCAGCTCACCATCGAAGAGGGCACGCCGTTCTTCGGTCTGCACCAGGCCGGCAAGTTGAAGACGCCGGACGAGGCGATTGCGCGCGCGCTCTACGACGTGACGCAGGAGACCTGCGACAGGCTGGGGCTGCCCGCCTACGAGATTTCAAATCACGCCCGTCGCGGCGCCGAGTGCCGGCACAATCTGGTGTATTGGCGCGGCGAGGAATATGCCGGCATCGGTCCCGGCGCGCATGGCCGCCTCGACATCGACGGTATCAGGCACGCCACCGCCACCGAGAAACGCCCGGAGGCCTGGCTGATGCGGGTCGAGAGCAATGGCGACGGCGTCGTCACCGACGATCTCCTCAACAGCGAGGAACGCGCCGACGAATTTTTGCTGATGGGATTGCGTTTGGCCGAAGGTATCGACCCCGAGCGCTACAAGGCCCTCTCGGGCCGACCGCTCGACCCCAAGCGCATCTCGCTGCTGCGCGAGGAAGGCGCAATCACGGTCGATGCGACGGGCCGCTTGCGCGTGACCAGCAGCGGATTTCCGGTGCTGGATGCCGTGGTTGCGGATCTGGCGGCGTAGCGAGATGCCGTAGGGTGGGCAAAGGCGCGCCCTTCGCGCGCCGTGCCCACCATCTCTCTCGATCACGGAGCCTGTCATCGGGCGCGCATCCGCGCGACCCGGTGGCTTTGCCCACCCTACGGCACCGTCGTCCTGGCTACGCCCCAAAGCTCTTCGGCGAGCCCGCGACCGCAACACCGCCGCCTGTCGTCACCTTCATCACCGCAAGCCCGCGCTCGTTGGTGCCGTCGGCGCGGAAGCGGAACAGGCCGTCGATGCCGGCGAAGCCCGAGGGGTTGGTGAGCACGTCGGACGAGAAGCGCGTGGTGCCTTGCGTGCGCGCGAGCGCGGCGACGAGCGCGACGGCATCATAAGCGAGCGTCGCGGTGCGGATCGGCTCGGCGCCGTATTTGGTGCGATAGCGGCCGGAGAAGGCGCGAAAGCCCGCCGGATCGGGCGCGGCGTAGAGTCCGCCTTGCAAGTTTGGGCTGGCATAGACACGCGGACTGTCCCACAGGCCGGTGCCGAGCAACTGGATGTTGCGCAAATTCGCTCCGGCCGCAGTCATTGCATCGGCGACCGCAACCACGGCATCGCCGTCATCGGCAATGAACAGCGCATCCGCGCTGCCGAGGGCTTGCGCCACTGATCGCGCCGGCGTGGCACGATCGGCGCCGTATTTCTCGAATGCGACGATGCGCCCGCCGCGCCTGGGCACGGCTGCCTTCACCGCGGCTTCGACCACGTTGCCATAGGCGTTATCAGGCAAGAGCACGGCGACCGAGCGTTTTCCGATGCTGGCGGAATATTCGATGATGCGATTGACGTCGGACTCCGGCAGGAAGCTCAGCAGATAGACGCCGCGGCCGGCGATGCTGGAATCGGTCGAGAAGGCGATCACCGAAATGCCGCGCGTGCGCGCGACCTGGGCCACCGCCGGCACCGACTGCGCGAACAGCGGTCCCAGAATGATCTCGGCGCCTTCATCCACCGCCTGCTGCGCGCCGGCTTGCGCGCCCTGCGGGCTGCCATTGTCGTCCTTGATCAGGAGCTGGATGTTCGGGCTCTGGAACTCGGCCAGCGCCATCTCGGCGGCATTGCGCATGGATTGCGCGGCGAGCCCGGCATTGCCGGCGGCCGAGAGCGGCAGGATGACGGCCACCTTCACGCCGCCGGTGCCGGCGGTCGTTCCCTGCTGCGGCGGACCGGCCGGCTGGGCCGGCGGGGACGAGGAGCTGGAGAAGGGATTGGAGAACTGGCTGAGGCTTTGCTGCACACCGGCGCAGGCGGACAATAGCGGCGTGCCGAGCAGCAGGCCAAGCGCACTCCGCCGGGTCGCCCCTGACATCAGGCGTCCCTGGAGGGGAGACTTCAGATCACGCGGGCCCACCATCTCAGCTTCTCTTCTGACCAGCCGCTCGCGCCAGTCACCATACTCTTTCCGCGACACAGGGTGCGGATTCAGGCATATTGTCGGCAAATAGTTAACCAAAACAAAAGGATAATGACCGCTTAACGCGATCCTCATCCTGTCCTGGCTTGCTGTCCGCCGTCCGTCACGAAAGCATCAAGACGCCGTTTCCGCCGCGAATATGGCGCTGACGCTCCACTCCCTCTGGAATGTGATGCCGGATGGATCACATTCCAGTCCTTCCTCGCCCCGCTTCAAATATCCCAGCCAGCATGATCTTTTTCGAGGGGCCGGTTCCCAGCCCCTGACATCATGCCTAAGTTCATCTCATTATGCGCGCAAAGCCGGCCCCGATAAATACGACTGAAGCCACGGACGCCGCCTCGCGCGGGTTCTCCATCGATGCCCACCGGCTGGTGGCACCGAAGCTGGCGGCCGGCCTCTATCTGGTCGCGACGCCCATCGGCAATCTCGGTGACATCACGCTGCGCGCGCTGCAAACGCTGGCCGCCGTCGACGTCATCGCCTGCGAGGACACGAGGATCACGCGGCGGCTGACCGAGCGTTACGACATCGCGGCGCAGCTCAAGCCATATCACGAGCACAATGCCGAGGCCGCGCGGCCCAGGATCCTGGAGGCGCTCGCGGCCGGCGGCTCGGTCGCGCTGGTGTCGGACGCCGGCACGCCGCTGATTTCCGATCCCGGCTACAAGCTGGTGCGCGAGGTCTGCGCCGCCGGCCATGCGGTCTATGCGCTGCCCGGCCCCTCCTCGGTGCTGGCGGCGCTGTCGGTCGCGGCGCTGCCGACCGACCGCTTCTTCTTCGAAGGCTTCCTGCCGGCGAAATCCGCCGCGCGGCGCTCGCGCCTCGCCGAGCTCGCCCGCATCCATGCGACGCTGGTGATGTTCGAATCCGGCAACCGCGTGCAGGATACGCTCGCCGAGCTCGCGGAGATCATGGGTGCGCGCGAGGCCGCGATCTGCCGCGAGCTGACCAAGCTGCATGAGCAGATTTCGCGCGCAACGCTGAGCGAGCTCGCGCGCGAGGCCGACACGCTGGAGACGCGCGGCGAATTCGTGCTGGTGATCGCCCCGCCTGCCGCGGATGCCGACGTGCTGACCGCGGACGCGCTGGACGACCTGCTGCGCACACAGCTCGCCACCCACAGCGTCAAGGATGCGGTTGCGCATGCCGTCGCACTCTCGGGGCGGCCGCGCCGCGAGGTCTATGCCCGCGCGCTCGAGCTCGCCAAGGACCTGCGGAGCGGCGATGACGAGGATTAAGGGCGTCCAGGAATCTGAACAAGAACCTGAACAGGAACCTGAACGGGAACCGAAGATCGCCTCGCCCGAGCGCGTCGCCGCGTTCCGCACCGGCATCTCCGCCGAGAGCCGTGCGGCGGCCTACCTGATGGCGAAGGGCTACCGCATTCTCGCAAAACGCTACCGCACGGCGCATGGCGAGATCGACCTCGTGGCACGCCGCCGCAACCTGATCGCGTTCGTCGAGGTCAAGGCGCGCGCCAGCCTCGACGAGGCCGCCTATGCGGTGACGCCGCGCCAGCAGCGACGCATCATCGATGCGGCGCAGGGCTGGCTTGTCGCGCATCCCGAGCATGCGGAATTCGAATTGCGATTCGACGCCATGCTGATTGCGCCGCGCTCGCTTCCGCGCCATGTGTTGGCGGCATTCGACGCCTCGACCTGAAAGGCAGACCATGAAACTCAACGTCGCCGTCCAGATGGACCCCATCGCCCGCATCAACATCAAGGGCGATTCCACCTTTGCGCTGCTTCTGGAGGCGCAGAAGCGCGGCCACGGCCTGTCCTATTACACCCCCGACAAGCTCTCGATGGTCGGCGAGGAGATCGTCGCGCCGGTGCAGCCGCTGACCGTGCGCGACGAGCCCGGCGATCATTTCACCCTCGGCGAGCCCAGGCGCGAGGCGCTGAACGGCTTTGACGTGGTGCTGCTGCGCCAGGACCCGCCATTCGATCTCGCCTACATCACCTCGACGCATCTGCTCGAGCGAATCCATCCGAAAACGCTGGTCGTCAACGATCCCGCTTCGGTGCGCAACGCGCCCGAAAAGCTGTTCGTGATGAATTTTCCGCAGCTGATGCCGCCGACTTTGATCTCGCGCGACCTGGATGAGATCAACGCGTTCCGCGACAAGCATGGTGCCGTGGTGATGAAGCCGCTGCACGGCCATGGCGGCGCCGCGGTGTTCCGCGTGATGCCGCAGGACATGAATTTCGGCTCGCTGTACGACATGTTCTCGGTGACGTTCAAAGAGGCCTGGGTGATCCAGCAGTTCATCCCCGAGGTGAAGCACGGCGACAAGCGCATCATCCTGGTCGATGGCGAGTTCGCCGGCGCCGTCAACCGGGTGCCGGCGACCGACGACCTGCGCTCCAACATGGTGCGCGGCGGCGCGGCCAAGGAGACCGAGCTGACGCCGCGCGAGCGCGAGATCTGCGCCACCGTTGGACCCGCGCTGCGCGAGCGCGGCCTGCTATTCGTCGGCATCGACGTCATCAACGGCAACCTCACCGAGATCAACGTGACCTCGCCCACCGGCATCCGCGCCATCGCGCGCCTCGGCGGGCCTGACGTGGCGGCGAGGATCTGGGACGTGATCGAGCAGAAGCGGGCGAAGTAGCTTCGTAACCCGAAGCGCGAAACCATCCCCGTCACCTGAGGTGGCCGCTTCTTCAGCGGCCCTCGAAGGGCGACGGCCCAGCTCTCTCCTCGCATCAGCGGTGGCCGTTCATCCTTCGAGGCTCACCTTAGCGATGCGTCGCATCGCAAGCCTCGCACCTCAGGATGACGGATTGCCCACCGTAGTCTCCATGACCGCGCGGCGTCACCCGCCCCCTCACTAACCACCCATTCACCATGACGCCCCGCGTTCTCATCCGAACGCGGCAGCACACCCGCGTGTTTCTACGGGCCATCGCGCCACCGGGATAACTTGGCATTCACCATCTGCCCAAAACCCGCGATGTCACTGGCCGTCACACTCGGCCTCGCAACACCCCTTATACTTTTACTCCCTACTCATCGATGCCTGGGGAACCCGCCACGTGCGGTCCGAGTGCCCCGCGTAAGAGTAGAAGCGTATGAACACCGCACGCATTGTCGTTCTCGTCATTGCGCTCGGCGCCGGCGGCGTCGCTGCGTATCTGGCCAGCGGTTACGACAACAAGCCCGCAGCTGTTGTCCCTGTCGTCGAGAAGCTGCCGACGGTCGATGTGCTCGTCGCCAAATCCGACATCCAGCTCGGCCAGGCCGTCAAGGCCGAGGATCTGCAATGGCAGACCTGGCCGCAAGCGACCGCCAGCAGCGCCTTCATCCGCCGCGACAGCAGGCCCGACGCCCAGACGCAGATCGCCGGCTCGATCGCGCGCGTGCCCTTGATGCAGGGCGAGCCGATCCGCGAGCAGAAGCTCGTCAAGACCGACGGCTCCGGCTTCATGGCCGCGATCCTGCCCTCCGGCATGCGGGCCGTATCGACCGAGATTTCAGCAGAGACCGGCGCCGGCGGCTTTATCCTGCCGAACGATCGCGTCGACATCGTCCTGACGCGTCGCCTGAAGAATCCCGACGGCCCCAACGGCCAGACCGGCGGCAATGACCTCGTCCTGTCGGAAGTCATCCTGACCAACATCCGCGTGCTCGCGATTGATCAGGCGCCGAAGGAAAAGGACGGCCAGAACGCCGTGCTCGGCAAGACCGTCACGCTCGAGCTCCGGCCCGACCAGGTCGCGACGCTCTCGGCCTCGCGCCAGGGCGGCACGTTGACACTCGCATTGCGCAGCATCGCCGATGCCAACGCCATCGACGGCGGACCGGAAGAACAGGCACTCAAGCAGCGCCAGACCGGCGTGAACGTGATCCGCTACGGCGTACAGGCGCGGCAGCTGACGTCACAGAAGTGATGGAGACATGATGAACTACGGGGATGATCGGACGGGCGTGCGCATTCGGGGGAAGCGCGCAAGCTCGTTCTGGGCAGGGGCTGTCATGCTGCTGGGGCTGGTCGCAGCCCCCGATCTCGTCCGCGCTGCGGATGCGCCGGTCGGAGACCAGGTGCCGATGCAGGCGCCGGACCTCGGCGTGGCGCCGGTTGCAACCATTGCGTCGGCAAGGACACGCTCGCTCTCGCTTGGCGTCGGCAAGTCGGTCGTCATCGACCTGCCGCGCGAGGTGAAGGACGTGCTGGTGGCCGACCCCAAGATCGCCAATGCGGTGATCCGCTCGTCGCAGCGCGCCTATATCATCGGCGCCCAGGTCGGTCAGACCAACGTGGTGTTCTTCACCGCCGACGGCCAGCAGGTCGCCTCCTACGACATCGCGGTGAAGCGCGATCTCAATGGCATGCGCACGGCGCTGCGCGCTTCCCTGCCCGGCGTGCAGATCGAGGGCGTCGGCGACAGCGTGATGCTGACCGGCTCGGTGGCGAGCCCGGTCGAGGCCCAGCAGGCCGGGGACGTCGCCGCAAAGCTCGTCGGCGGCGCCGACAAGGTCGTCAACAACATCGTCGTGCGTGGCCGCGACCAGGTGATGCTGAAGGTTGTGGTCGGCGAAGTCCGCCGCGACATCGTCAAGCAATTGGGTGTCGACCTCAGCGCCAGCCTCAATGCCGGCACCGCGGTCGTGAACTTCAACAATTCGAACCCGTTCTCGGTCTCCGGCGGTCCCCTGGTCAGCAGCAACGGGCTCGGCGTCACCGGCCTCGCCAAGGGCGTCGCCACCGTGAACGCCACCATGCGCGCGATGGAAACCGCAGGCGTGATGCGCACGCTGGCCGAGCCGAGCCTGACCGCGATCTCGGGTGAATCGGCGACCTTCATTGCCGGCGGCGAATTCCCGATCCCCGGCGGCTATGCCTGCGATCCGGTCACCCATGTCTGTACCACCCAGGTCACCTACAAGAAGTTCGGCATCTCCCTGAACTTCACCCCGGTCGTGCTGAGCGAGGGCCGCATCAGCCTGCGCGTGATGACCGAGGTCTCGGAGTTGTCGAACACGAATGCGATCACATTGACCCAGGCGGTGTCCGGCAGCACCAACAACTCGATCACCATCCCCTCGGTCCAGACCCGCCGCGCCGAGACCACGCTGGAAATCCCGTCGGGCGGCTCTATGGCGATGGCCGGCCTGATCCAGCAGCAGACCAAGCAGGCCGTCAACGGCCTGCCAGGCGTCGACCAGATCCCGATCCTCGGCGCGCTGTTCCGCAGCCAGGACTACGTCAACAACGAGACCGAGCTGATGGTGATCGTGACGCCCTATGTGGTGCGCGCGGTCGCCCAGAAGGAATTGTCGCGGCCCGATGACGGCTTCGCGCCCTCCTCGGATGCGCAATCTGCGCTGCTCGGGCGCATGAACCGGCTTTACGGCATCGCGCGCCGCGTCGATCCGATCGACGGCGACAGGGGCGATTTCGGCTTCATCATCGACTGACACGGACGGTTTGGGGACCGGGGCGAGATACGGGGCAAGAGGGGACCAGGCGATGACGAAGACATCAGATCGACGTCGCAATTTGCGCATCGCGCTCGCGCTGACGGGGCTATCCGTCATGCTGGGGGCCTGCAACACCACGGGCGAGGTCGTCACCACGCAGACGGTGCCGACCGACTACCGCATGCGTCATCCGATCGCGGTGCAGGAAGGCAAGCGCTCGATCGTGATCTTCGTCGGCAAGGCGCGCGGCGGTCTTTCGGCCGCGCAGCACGCCGACGTGATGGGTATCGCCCGGGACTGGGTCCGCGAGGGCAGCGGCTCGGTCGTCGTCGACGTGCCGATCGACACCGCAAATTCGCGCGCAGCTGCTGCGACCTATCACGAGATCCGCACTGTTCTGGGCAGCGGCGGCGTGCCGTCGCGCGCCATCGTGCAACATTCCTATCGCCCTGAAGATCCCGGCCTGCTGCCGACCATCCGCCTGAGCTATTCAAAGATCACCGCGGTCGCCGGTCCTTGCGGCCTTTGGCCCGAGGACGTGGGCCCGTCGATTCTCGATCCCGGCTACAACGAGAACCGGCCCTATTTCAATCTCGGCTGCGCCAGCCAGCGCAACCTTGCGGCCATGATCGACAACCCCGCCGATCTTGAGCAGCCGCGCGCGGAGACGCCGGTATATACGGCGCGGCGCGACATCGCTTTCGACCGCTACCGCAAGGGCAACCCGACCGCGACCACTTATCCCGAGTCTGACAAGGCCAAACTCAGCGACACAGGCAAATGACTGCGATCTACGACGACGACGAGGCGGACGATCCGCACCACCCCGAGGACCACATCGCGCCGGTTCCCCGCATCTCGGTGCAGGCCTTTTGCGAGACCGAGCAGACGCTCGCCGCGGTGACCGCGGCCGGCCAGGATCGCCGTCTCGCCAAAGCGCATCTCACCGCCAAGAGCGGCGGACTTGCCGCGGCCATCGAAGTCTATGACACGATGCCGACGCCGAACGTCATCGTGATCGAATCCGACGGCACGCGCGACATCCTCGAAGGACTCGACGACCTCGCCGGCGTCTGCGATCCCGGCACGCGCGTGGTCGTGATCGGCAATCCCGGCGACACCGCGCCCTATCGCGAGCTGGTGCGGCGCGGCGTCAACGACTACGTGGTCGGGCCGGTCCAGACCATCGACGTGGTGCGCTCGATCTGCAGCCTGTTCTCGGCGTCGGAAGCCATCATCACCGGCCGCATCATCGCGGTGGTCGGCGCCAAGGGCGGCGTCGGCGCGTCCACGGTCGCGCACAACGTGGCCTGGACCATCGCGCGCGACCTCGCGCTCGATTCCGTTGTGATCGATCTCGACCTCGCCTTCGGCACCGCCGGGCTCGACTACAACCAGGATCCGGCGCAGGGCATCGCCAATGCGGTGCTGTCGCCTGACCGGCCCGACACCGCGCTGATGGAGCGCCTGCTCGCCAAATGCACCGAGCATCTCAGCCTGCTGGCCGCGCCCGCCGCACTCGATCGCGTCTATGATTTCGGCGCGGAAGCGTTCGATGCGATCTTCGACACGCTGCGCATGACCACGCCCTGCATCGTGCTCGACATTCCGCATCAATGGTCGGCCTGGACCAAGCGCGCCCTCGTCAACGCCGACGACATCGTCATCGTGGCCGAGCCGGATCTCGCCAATTTGCGCAACACCAAGAACATGCTGACGGTGCTGAAAGCGGCGCGGCCGAACGACCGGCCGCCGCTCTACTGCATCAACCAGGTCGGCATGCACAAACGCGCCGAGATCGAGGTCAAGGCGTTCGCCAAGACCATGGAAAGCCAGCCGCTCGCGGTGATTCCGTTCGATTCGAAACTGTTCTCGACCGCGGCCAACAACGGCCAGATGATCGCGGAGGTCTCCAAGAGCCACCGCACCACCGAGCTGTTCCAGATCATGGCCAACCGGCTCGCCGGGCGCGGCGAGGTGAAGAAACCGAAGCGCTCGCTGCTCGGACCGTTGCTGAAGAAGCTGAAGGGCAAAACCGGGCGCGGATCCGCGCCGCATCGCAAGGCGTCGTAGGCACCAAACAGCGGCGGCGGAATTATTTCTCCGCCCGCTGCTGCTGCTTCTTCGCCAGCAGCTGCCGCAGCGCCGTGATCTTGGCCGCGGCCTGATCCGGCGGCAGATCGGCCTTCACGAGGATTTCGGCCTCGGTCTCGCGACCCTGCAATCCCAGCACCAGCGCGAGATTGGTACGGATCCGCGCATTGTTCTGATTGCGCTGATAGGCGCGGCCGAGCACCTGTTCGGCCTTCGGCAGATTGTTTTGCAGCATGTAGGACAGGCCGAGATTGGACAGCACGCTCGGCTCCTCCGGCACGATCTTCAGCGCCGCGGCGTAATATTGCTGCGCTTCCTCGTTGCGGCCGAGCTGGTCGAGCGCCGCACCCTGCGCCGACAGGATGCGCCAATCGGGATCCTCGGGCGAATGCGCGCGGCCCAGCACGTCAAAAGCCTGCTGGAAATTTCCATTGTCGGCGAGCGCACGGCCATAGCCGGCGAGCAGCGCCTTGTTGCTGGGATGGGCGAGCACGGCCTGCTCGAACACGGCGACCGCCTGGGCATGCTGGCCGCTGTCGCGCAACGCCTTGCCATATTCGAGGACGATATTGGGATTATCAGGCTTGGCGCGATAGCGCTCGCGCAAGGCGGCCATATCCGGCTTGCCGTCGGCCGCGGCGACAGGTTCGGACCGGCCGCCGAGCGCACCGGTCACGTCATCCAGGCTGGTGGTCTGGCAGCCTCCGAGGGCAAGCACCGCGAGCGCGGGAAGCAGGAATCTCGCCGGGGAGGGGGCAAGGGACGAACGCTTGAACATACTCTGATCACCGCCGGCGGACTGATCAGAGATGCTTCACCGATTAACGCTAAAGTCCCGTTAAGGACGCCTCCTTATGTGACCTAGTCGGTAAATTCCGCACCGAACTCGCAGCCGATGCGCCAGCGCAGGCGGCATTGGCGGGAGTAATCCGGTGCGAAGATGATCGTGAACTGCGGCGGCACTTCGAGAAATTCCGCCACCACTTTCACGCCCCCGTCCGAGATATCGGTGATCGTGCAGTCCCGCGGCAGCGAGCCAGCGCCAAAATGAATCTTGGCCAGCCGGCTGCACACCCGACGTTCGCTTCTACGGCGATTTGCAAGCATTTGAATTCTTCACCCGTTAGATCACGGCCCATCCCGCAGCCTCAGGAGTATCGGACATGTGTTGGGATGTGCTGAGCGCAGCCACTCGCATTCGAGGCGTAGTCGAAGCTTAATGTCCTGATCCCGTTTACCCGAAGTTAGGGGGCCGACGGCCCTCGCCCATGTTCCTGTATTGTTCTTGTCAGGGCGATTGCCGTCTGCTACCCTTGATTGTGCAAGGGGGCAGCCATGGTCCAGCGGGTTTCGACAGTCGCCTTTGAGGGTATAGAGGCCCGCGCGGTCGACGTGCAGGTGCAGGTCGCGCCGGGCCTGCCGGCCTTCGCCATCGTCGGCCTGCCTGATAAGGCGGTGTCGGAGGCGCGCGAACGGGTGCGATCGGCGCTGATCGCTTCGGGACTGGCGCTGCCGGCACGCCGCATCACCGTCAATCTCGCGCCCGCCGACGTTCCTAAGGAAGGCAGCCATTACGACCTGCCGATCGCGCTCGGGCTGATGGCGGCGATCGGCGCGATCCCGCCGGATGCGCTGGCCGGCTTCACCGTGCTCGGCGAGCTCGGCCTCGACGGCTCGATCGCGCCGGTCGCGGGCGTGTTGCCCGCCGCGATCGGCGCCAACACGCGCGAGGAAGGATTGATCTGCCCCGCCGCCTGCGGCTCGGAGGCGGCGTGGGCGAGCCCTGATATCCAGATCGTCGCCGCACATTCGCTGATTCAGATCGCCAACCATTTCAAGGGCACGCAGGTGCTGTCGCGGCCCGTGCCGAAAGTGCATGAGGCCGCAAGCTCGCTGCTCGATCTGCGCGACATCAAGGGCCAGGAGAGCGCCAAGCGCGCGCTGGAGATCGCAGCCGCCGGCGGCCATCACCTGCTTAAGTGATGTCCTTTTGATCTAGGATTAATTGGCCACCTGATCTTCAAATGCTGGCCTTTTGATCGGAATCGGACCCTCGCCGCGTCAAAATGACGCGAACGTGTTTCGAGCAACCCCAGATTCTACAGAAGTCACAATCGCGTGTATGACGTACACACGGTGTATGTAGCCTATTGCTGTCTACGGCCTCGTATGGCTTATATGGGCCATACGGGCGGATTGTCGCCCGTATACATCACACAGGAGAATCGCTATGACAATCGTTATGCAGGAGGCAACCAATATGCCCATGAAAGTCGAATTGCCGGACCACCTTGTTCTAAAGATGCAGAAGGTAGCCGTTCCTCTAATGGACACCGCTCTCAGCGTTATCGAGCGCGGGATTGATGCCCTGATCGAGCACGAAAATGGGGCGTCGGAGTCAGTGGCCAGCGGTACCGCTATGTACCCTGCGGACAACCCTCCGAGCCTGACATTCTCGAAACCCACTGCGATTACGCTTGAAGGCGATCATCTTCCAAAGAACCAGCTTTACTGGAACCTCCTACTGTTCCGCGTCGTCGCTCTGGCTGCTCCCAAATTGGACGATCAACAATTCGAGCACTCTCTCCTCATCAACCACCGCGCTGACAAGTACGAGGAAGATGGCTATCGCTGGATCGAGGAAGCCAAGATGTCGGTCCAGGGCGGCGACGCAAACGCCGCCTGGAAAGCAACCGTTCGCTTGGTCAAAGCCGCGGGCCTTTCAGTGGATGTTACATTCCGCTGGGCTGAAAAGGACGAAGCGTCGAATCCCGGAAAATTTGGCCGGATGAGCTACAAGCCCTGATGTTATTTCCATTGGCGTGGCAAAGGCCCCCGGCCGCATGGCCGGGGGCCTTTCCATTATGAAGAAAACAAGAGCACGCCGCTGCTCCGTAAGAGTCGCGTATGGGATAGATCAATACAGACTTACGGACGCGGCGCCCTCCTCTGCGTTGTCTTCATAGCTCGCATTCGAACTGCGAGTTGCCCTAACACGATCGATAAAGGGGCATGAGGCCGACAGCGCCTCTTCAAGCTCGTAACCAATCATCGACCTGGTCAGAATAGCTGCGGATTCAAGGTTCGGTAACCTTTCCGTCAATCTCTCCAGCATCCGAAAAATCCGAGCCGTTCGGGGCGTTGTATGCGGTTTGAAGGCAACTCGCTTGCCGTTCTCGACGGTAGCCCTCGTGGTCACGATGCCATAGTCCTGAAGCCCGACTTCATTCAGAAGTGCCGCAAAGTCCGCGGCTGACATTGATTGATAGGACGCCAGACCCGCCTTGCCGTGCTTAAATGCGCGACAGAGATCCCTCTGCAGCCTGCTGACATCTGCGGTTGGAGTTCGTTTGAGATAGGGCGCGTCCTTCGCGTCCAGTCCAGCAATCATGTCGAAGAACCGCGCGAAGTCTCGAAAGTCCCCAAGCGTCTTGATGCATCGGCGGTTCGTACTCCAATGGTCGTCCCAAAACCGGCGCAGCTTGTTGAACTCCTCGATCGTCTCCCAGGGCCTCGTGCTGAACGCAACGTGTTCGAACTTGCGCGCGAGCTGCACGGCCTCTCCGGACATCATAGCCACAGCATGGGGTTTCCGTTTGAAGTCGAATTCCATGCTGATGCGGCGCGGGATCTTCTTCGAAACGAGGTCAGCGTCCCACAGGATCGTCTCCCGGATACTCGTGTGCACCTGGAAGTCGATCTGAGTCGTCGCCGATCGATCGAGGAAAGTCTGGACGATATAATCGTTCTGCTCGTCTAGTTCCGTAGAGAAAATCGGTGGTTTAATGCCGGCGCGAGCCAATACGATCGATTCATCCCCGGCCGCCTTGCCCGGGCGCAACGTTGCTTGACCTCTGGTTCGCCAGCCAAGAAGCTGCCGGACAGAGTGCTTCTCCTTCAGCGTGTCATCGATGCCCGTCAGTTCTCGGCGAAGACGGCCGAATTTTCGCGCAAGAGGTCCAGACTTTGCGACAGCCATCTCGTCCTCTGTCGCATCGGTAATGAACCCATCTGTTGTGACGCTGAAGACCATTCGGTGCGCGGGGATGCGGTTCATGATTTCACCCACAACAGCGCGCACACCGGATGTAATCTCCGCCGCCAGAAACGGATTCGTTATCGGGCTCGGAGATACCCGTTGGCCGCGCTTCGTCCTGAGGTTAAAGACGCGCTTGTCCCTGAGCCCCTGTGCCGTTTTGCCGTAACAGGAGTTCGTCGCCTCTTTCCAGAAGGCTTCATCAAAATCACTGCCAGCGTCCCGAGCGGCGAACCTATTCGCTATCGACTGCTTGATGAACGGAAAGAAAATCCTGTCATTGACATCCCTGGGGATGCTGATGCCGAGCAGCATATTGAGCCGGCACCCCATTTGGCGCGCAAGCTCGATCTCTGGCATCGCGCAGCAACTGCGTCCCTTGAGCGGGAAAATGATGCCATTCTGGGATCGAACCGGCAGGACGGGGTATCGGGTAGAGGCGGGAAACTCGAAATCGACCCATACAAGGCCCAGATCATCGGGCGCGATTTCAGAAAACACCCTGACAGAATGCGCCTCCGTCCATCGAGGCCGACCAATACCAGCCATGATGGTGGGGTACGCACCGGAAAGGTCATAGTCTGAATAGTCGCCGGCTGGGCTCGGGCCGAACCATAGTTGTTCATTGCGACCACCGTGATAGCAATCGGTTGCAAAATCGATCCAGTAGTGAAGCTCTTGAATGAACGGCTCGCTCTTTTCGGTGCGGAAAATGTGCCGTTTGTCGTCGTAGACCTTCTCCTCCACGCGTTCACGGCCGACCACTTCGACTGGATCGAGTCCTCTCTGTTCCCAATCGTTGATTAGGAGCTTCATGCCTATGGAGGAAAGAGCTGTCGGCGCGAAATCGCCTGTGATCTCGGCGACGGTATCCGCGAGCCTCTTGTAGTAACGGGCGCAGATTTCGGCATCAAGGAGCGCATACTCACGAAACAACTGCCAATCGTCCGCTCTCACAAGCTTCATCAGCTTCTTGAGCTCTCGATCCTCCTCGTCGGTATCGGCAAGCTTGATTTTCTCAACACCGACCAACGGCGCGATCTTGCTTAGGCTCTTCCGATTGGCCGCTGTCAGTAGAATGGTGTCGCGCACATAAACATTAACCTCGGCGTGGTCATTCTCCTCTTCACTGAACGCAATTCGTACCTTAATCGGCACGCCAAGTGACACAAGCGAGTTCCGAACGTTTTTCAGCCGAGGAAATATTTGCTTTGTGTCGTCGAAGGCGGGCACGTCAGCACGATTATAGTGCCCGACGAGAATGATCGTCTTCGGGATCTGCTCGCCAAGCATCGTTCCTTTGCCAAGCGCATACACCAAAAACTCGGTGAACGACAGGCGGCGGCCTGGTTCAGGAATGGCAATGCCTGACCATTCGACGCCAGTGTGATTGATAGCGTAAAACTGGTACGAGAGGACTTCGTACTTTGCCAATCGATCTCGCACCTCTTTGTTCGTGTAGAATTCCTGCAACTGCTGATACTCGGTGTCGAAACCGAGGATCAGATAATGCGTGTCCCGCCTCAGATCGTCCCGTACGTCATCTCGGTCGATTGAGAATTGAGCCTTTGGCCCGGTAGGCCGCTCAGCGATCAGTGCGCTGTTAGTAGCCAACAGAAACGCTTCTCGACCTTGCTTCATCTTTGCTTCTGACGACGCAGGGTGCTCGGTGTGCTCGGCGATGTCAGCCGATTCTTCAGGTATAATGTCCATTGGGTTCACTCGCTCCGCTCTCGGAGTTTTCTGCGCTTGTGGATAGCCAAGCGCGTTTTGGCTGTCTGGACTTCCGCTGCTGTGAACATGTCCGAGTCGGCAAAGTCGATGATCGCCTGCTCCACTGATAGATGCTCGAGATCGTGTTCCGCGAGCACCTGAAATCCATCGTACGGCTTGAGCACGTTATTCATATCGACCAGCATCTTGGCGACTGATACGGCACCGTGCAGGTCGATCAACTCGCGAAGGCCGAAGAATGAATAGTCGATTTGGCTCTCTGCCGTTTCGATGTTAGCGAGCACGTGTTCTTTAAATCTCTCTTCTGGTGTCATTTCGAATTCGTCTTTCTTCGCTCTATGCGGCACGCAAGCCGAGGGCATTCATGCCCTCGGACGATCGTGTGTGGCGTTGGATTTTTTAGACTATGGCTCGGGTTACGAGGCCGGCTCTTCGTCCGCGATCATCCACCCATTCTCGGGGGAGTTGGTGATGAGGTGGACATTGGTCGCTGCAATCTTTTTCAGAATCGACTTTCTGACCTGTTGCAGTGAACTCTTGCTGCCTTGAACGAGAAGAACAGCATCGTCGCCGATGTTCTCCGCGAGATCGAGGACCCGTACCAGATGATCTCGGACCAAGAACGCGGAACAGCCCGGGGTAAATATGACAGTGCTGCCCACCAACTCATCATCATCGGGATCAGTCGGATCAGCCTCGGCGCCACCGACCACTGTGCCGGTTTCGCTCTGGACGACTTCATCTCGTTGAGCTGCTGATTCAGAGTGTGAGCTCCCTGCGCGGCTCTCGTTTGTGGTCTGCTGCTGCGACACCTTTGAAGACTTGGCAGGCGCCGGCGGAGAGAGTTTGCTACGTTCGCCCTTCAGCCACTCGCGTGTTGCTGGCCCATCGCTACTTGCGAGCAGTTCGTGCAGCTTGGAAATAGCGGCGTCGGCGTCCTCGATGCCCCGGATATCCTCGATGGCTTCATAGAGAAGTGCCAGCTCGTACAGCACCGAATAGCCGGGCTGTACATACGGAAGGATCTTGGGATGCAAAATGACCTTCGCGTTCTGCTTGATCTTCTTCAGCCTGGAGACCATTGAGCTTGACGTCTTGGCGGTCACGCCTTCTGCGACCTCTGCTGCCGTGAGGACCTTTGCCCTGGCAAGCTCCAGGAGAAATTGCTTCATCAGCGTCTCGTCGGTCGCGAATGCCGTCAGGCCCTCCGACAGAACGACCGTGCTGGACACCTCCTCTTCAATGCTCGCAGCACGATGGGCGACGAATCGTTTCGCGAAACTGGCTGGCTTGCTGGTCTCGCAAGCCGCCACGTCGGGACCGGTGAGGAACCCCTGCTTTGCACCGTCGGTGCAAAGACCCTCCGGTAAGTCGTTGGACGGCAGATCTTTCGTAAGTACTTGCATATCAACACCTTTTAGTTGGTTTCGGTGCTGATAGTCGTATCGATGAGTGGGGGCTGCGTCGTGTAGGAGATTGCAGTCTGTTCCTACACGACCTGCTCTGGCTAATTCTAAGGGTCGAACAGCTTCAGCAGCTCAACATCTTCCGCCGAGGCCGTGCCGTTCGCTATGCAGTCTCTCTTCTCTTTCAAAATTTTCTGAAGCTGGATGCGCAGGCTCTCGCCCGTTGCCGGGTATTGATTAGGCTTGCTGTTGTGGAGGCGTTCACAAAGCAGGCCGCGACGGTTGTTCTCGCCCTCTATGCGCTGCGCGACTACGTCACGGAGAAATCGATTTTTGTCATCCTCTGTCCAGTCCGTCGTCACGCGTGTCCAATACTCCCCGTAGGCATTTACAACAGCGACCAGCATGAACTGCCAGTGCCCGGGTTTATTGATGTCGAGGCCTGCTCTTTCGAACATCTCGACCAGCCCTGGAGCACTGTCTTCGTCAGGTATGTGTGGCTTGAACTCGCTCTCCCAATCATCCCCTTCTTCGATCCCTTGCTTCACGTCGTCCAAGAACTCGAACAGCTCCTCTCGAAAATTGCGACTATGTTGTCGCTTTGGGCCTTCCGACTCCTTCTTCAACGGCTTCTTGGTCACTTCACATCACCTCTTGCTCTCGCTGCCGAAGACTATTTGAACCCTATCGACTGTTGAAGCTTCAATCGGATCGCCCTTCGACGATATACGAGGGTTCCTTCGACCGTGTCAGATTCAGCGGCCTTCAGCTTCCTGCGGATTCTGGTCTTAGACCTTGCATATTGAAGATATTCGAAGACTGCGCCTTCGGTCCTCTGGAGACATTGCTCTTTGCTTACCTTCCATTGGAGTACAGTTAGCTATTAAAGCGGCCCCACGGAGACGCTCTTTGCATTTCAACGAACGATCGGTTGCCTGAGAGGAGACTTCACTCAGCAATCAATTGGCAATTGGCCCAATCTATAGAATCGAACAGCGACCGCTTCTGGCGCCGCTTGAGGAGGTAATCTGTCCAGCCTTCGTCCGGCTGGTCTTGGATATCTATCTGGCGATACCCGAAGTCTGTCTTCGTCCATTCGTCACGCACGACGGCATCAAACTGGCTGAATGAGCAGTGGAAGGGACGGTCGATGATACAGTGATAGTGTAGCCGATGATCCGCGCTAGTTTCGAGCACCACAATCATCAGCAAATGCCTGCCATGTAGCTTGGCTGCGCTCCCGAGTAGCGAGTGCTCAAGCCTGTTACGAAAATGCCTGAAGTTCTCGGAAGCAACGATGTCATCTGCCGAACGTGCGCCGTAGCGCTTCTTCATAGTGAGCGTCACCGCTGCGGGAGCTGTGAATGGCATCGCGTTTATCAGTCGAGCCAACTGCTCCCGGCATGCCTGCTCGGACGTCATCGTCGATATCGAATCGGCTGCCAACGACGCGCCCTGCGAAGTCTACACAGCGTGCGCAGCAGAAAATGGCGTGCCTTGTCGCTCAGGATCAGGACCGCACTGGCTGGGCCCGTCAGCAACATTTTCTGCTCGCCAATCGAGCTAAGGCCAGCAAGCCTGATCCGATACTTCCCCGTCGTGCGACGCGCATAGAGAGACTTGCGTAGGTCCATCAGCTCGGCGAAATCGCCTGGCTCGTTCTGCTTCAGCCATTCGAGAACATCGGTTGGAAAGCCGTTCCGAAATCTATCGCGGTATTCCGGCTTTTGCTGCTGCGACGGTGTGGGGGGGAAAGGATTTGGATCGGGCTCTGAGTCCCAGAGCGGCGGCGCATCGGCCATACATGTCTCCATTGGGTTCGGGATCGTGAGCCGCACGTTGGTTTGCGGCCCCAATGGATGTATTTAGAATCTAGAAGATCACTTTCGCCGTCTTTTGGGAGCAATTCCGGTTGACGGCCAGCGAGCTAAGCTCACGAGCTCGATCCAACCTCGCGAGCTTGGATATGTCGCATTTTCTTTTGCACCGTTGGTGCAAACAGTTGTTAGCCGCCCTGGGTGGTCGCCGGCTCTGTCCAACATTCAAAGCTCGCACCGTCCGGACCGTGCTTCAGAAATTACCCTCCGGACATTCGGGGCAGGTGTCGCCGATGGAAGCTAGCACATCACAAATCTCTAATAAGGCTTGCTCCGGCGGCAAGCCTATTGGCGGGTCGTCCCTTGCAGCATCCAGAGCTCGCTGGCGGGCGTGAGGGTCGGCCCTGTCCTTCATCCAGCCATGCTCTTCGCACTCCCGAATGGCACCAGCTTCCTGCAACACTGAGATGGCCCATCCGCGTAGCGTTCTACTCGGCGCCCGCCGTTCCTTCGTCATCAGCATAGCGATTGCTCCTGCTTGGACGAATCCACCCGCCCCCGCTCTCGTTCCGAGCGGTTAGCACGTATCAGGGATTCCCAATTGGAAGGCCTCGGCTTGTCCACTTGTTCCGCCGGCCTGTGCATGAACCCCTCAGGTTGGCGGAGGGTCTTCCTTTTCACCAGTCGCAACGATTTGCAGTGCCCCATCTGGAAGCGGCCGCTGAAGCGCTTTGGCTTCACGTATTCCTCAGACTTTGTCAGGATGACAGGCATTGCTTTTGGATGAACCCGCTTAACTTCTTCATTGGGTTCGCAGGTCAGGAAGCCGAAAACATCGACGGTGACTTCGCCCTCCTTCGCTTTCCGAACACTCGTCCAGAGACCCGCGAACGCTATGAGTGGCCGATCGTCGCTGGGCGCAAACCACACGGGCACCTTCTTGCCTTCGATGGTGTCGTACTCGCTAAACGACGTGAAGGGCACCAAGCATCGGTGCTCCGGAACTAACCAGCGCTTCCAGTGCGCGCTACTGACGTTCCGGATATTGGTGGTGCCGCTATCTGGCTCCATCTTTAGCAATTCCTTGAAGTCGATCGGCTTGCCCTTCGACTGAAGTTTTTCGGCTCGCTTCTTGGTGGCATCCATCAATGCCTTCTGCGAAGACGGCATGCCCCACCGTGCCATGACGATTTCTCGGCCGTTCGATGCATTGCGGACGATTGGTGCGGGATAGTCCGGGAAGATCCCTGGCATGCTCGGCAAGTTCCCGACGTTGCTATTAAGCGCTCCGAACAAGCGCCGAATCGCATCGACGTTTTTCGTCATCGAGTAAAGATTGCACATCCTCAGGTATCCTGATCGGTCTGGCGAGGTCGCGGCCCTAGCTGCAACAGCGTTGCGCTTGGCCTGCGGCCTGCCTTGGCACACTTGCTACAACGAAGACGGCTAGCAAGATCATGGACAAAGGTCGTCGGCGGATGACGTAACGAGGCCAAGTCAACGTCTCGCTTTGTCTTGCAGCGCGAGCACTCGATTTCGAGCCATGTGTATCCGCCATTCACCGCCTGGTCGATTGACGGCGAAGGGTCGATCGGACCACCGTCTGCCCACATGCGCTCGTTCCAACTCTCGCAAAGTAGCTTGTCCGCCGTCTGAATTAAGGTTTCGCCCTTTGCGCGGGCTTCCGATGACTGTGATGCGAGAATGGTGGTCATTGCCCTCGCCTTCCCCAGCTCCTTCGATAGGGCTTTTCGGTCGCCTCCAGAGAGTGGGGTTGGGTGGTGTTTTGGAGCCATGCGACCGTCTATCGGCTCTGTCAGCCCAAGTCGTACGACGGCCAGCAGCCATCTTCCTCGTGGCGCCCGGTCCTCTGGGTACAAGTATTGTCGAGGAGGCGCTGGCTAACGCTCTTCCATGTTGCGTCCGGACCATAAAGCCGAACGGCGTCAGACTTCTGGATCTCGACTGTCCTGGCGCAGCGTCGGCAACTCACCCTCAGGACATGCCGAGCGATTTGGCTAAGCCGCTGTCCTTCCCCCGAAACAGTTGGCTTGGCCTGTGCACTTGGATCATCGAGGAGTGCCTGCCAGTATTCAGCCGGGAGATCATGATTCGGAGCCAATCCGGGCTTCGCTTGCGCGGGTTTGCCTCGCTCTGCTGCCATTTTTTCCATTTGCTTGAGGGTCGGCATACGCCAGCTCGCCGGTCGGTCGGACATGAAAGGAATTAGAACATAACGGGAACACAAAAGTCGAGTCCGGGTCGCCAAAAAAAAATCATGCTGTAAGTGCGTCCAACCTGTCGGAACTCGGCCGGTCAGATCGTCTTGAATCCCGACAGTCTGTGATCGGAGTGCTGCGTCCCCATGGCTCCTCGTGCGAATTGGAAGGGCTTTCTGCGACTATCGCTCGTCACCTGCCCGGTAGCTCTTTACCCGGCCACCTCAGAATCCGAGAAGATCTCGTTCAATCAGCTCAACCGGACGACTGGTCACCGGATCAAATACCTAAAGGTGGATGCTGACACGGGCGACGAAGTCCCGAACGAAGACATCGTCAAGGGCTACCAGATCGAGAAGGATCAATTCATCGAGGTCACGAAGGAAGAGCTCGAGGAGGTCGCACTTGAGTCCACGCGCACAATCGAGATCGATGAGTTCGTCGACAAGTCAGACATCGACCCGCGCTATCTGATTCGGCCTTACTACCTTCGCCCTGACGGCAAGGTGGGGCATGACGCTTTTGCGGTGATCCGAGAGACTATCCGCGAGATGGATAAGGTGGCGATAGGGCGAGTGGTGCTGACGAACCGTGAGCACATCATCGCTCTTGAAGCAATGGACAAGGGACTCGTCGGTACGCTTCTTCGCTATCCGTACGAAGTGCGATCAGAGCAGGAATATTTCGACGAGATCCAGGATGTGAAAGTCACCAAAGATATGCTGGACCTCGCCAAGCACATCGTGAACCAGAAAGCGGGGCGGTTCGATCCGGAGAAGTTCGAGGATCACTACGAGACGGCGCTGATTGATCTGATAAATCAAAAGCGCGCAGGCAAGGTGATCCGCCCGAAGGAGCGGCCCAAGGGCGAGAATGTGGTCGACCTCATGGAGGCGCTACGGCAGAGCGTCGGTCGGGAGGTGGCGCCGAAGGGGGCAAAGCCTGCCAAGAAGCCACGCAAGGCAGCCGCCGGTCAAAAGGAAATGCTGATGCCGATCGCCGGAAAGAAGCCGGCTAAAGAGGTGGCCAAGAAACCTGCTAGTAGGTCACACCGTAAGTCGGCTTGACGTCGATAGCGATGCACAAGGCCTAAGCTGCAAGATCGAACGATGCGATTAGGGCACGCACGTCATTGGCCAACTCGCGATAGTGTTGGCCTGCCCGCTGGTATAGCTCACGATTGCTTCCTTTCGATCGACTAGCGATCAGATCGCACTCCGCAGCGAGATTTTCAAAACGCTCCAACTTGGCCTGGAAACCGCTCATTGCTTGCCGCACTCCTTACTCAAGGGACGGCGACGATATTCGTCCAATTGCGTCAGCTCAAATATATTCAATGCTGCATGTGCGAAGCCTCGCCGTTTCCCATTGTCCATCGTGCGGATCTCCGAGGAAAAAAATGCACATAGACCAATCGGATAGTCCAGTTGGGGTATCCGCGACCAAATCACTGTTGTCCAAAGTGACCTTTCAGAGGACGGCGGCTCCACAATTAACGAGGAGCCCATCATGGCACGAGCGACAATCTCTCTGGTTTCCGTACAAAAGCCGACCGCCAACACTCCGGTCCTTCAACGGCGCAACAAGCTTACGTCCAGCATCGATCAGCAGATCACGAAGATCGGGCTCTTTCGCGAGGGAAAGCGGATCTCTCGGGAGCAGTTCTGGGTCGACGCGAATGGCGGAATCTTCTTCCAGCTTCGTTACGGAAAGCAGCCCTTGGAGCTGGAGAAGGGGAAGAGTACCCTCAAGGCCGTCGGCACCGGAAATGCTGCATGGGATGATTTGGTCGAACAGTTGGAGCAGATCAAAACGCTCGCGGTTGCCGGCGGCCTGGACGACGCCTTGTCCTCCTGCGCGAGCGCGGTCAAGGCCAACTTCAGGGCGAAGGATAAGAAGGCGGGCAAGAATTAGCGCCGCTGTTGGCCATCTTCGGATTTTGGTCAGACCCTCCTTCGGTTAATTCCGAGGAGGGTTTACCACGCGGCGGTCTGGACTAGAAACGATCTCGCCTGAACGTCGACAACCGCCCTTAGACCCTCTTAGCGCCCCTACGGGGCGGACGCTCAAGGAAGTCGGCTGGCTCGGCCTGGAGCACCTTTGAGATCTTCACGAGAACCTCCAGGCCTACCCAGGTGGACCCCTTCTCCAGCTTGCTGATGTAGGTGCGGTTGACGTCGGCCTCAAAGGCCAGCGTCTCCTGCGAGAAGCCTCGTTCTCGTCGAATCCTCCGCAGGTTAACTGCAACCACTTGGCGCCAGTCCATGGGCCAAAATGATCAGTCTGTCGCTTATTGACCCACCGCTTTAAATCGACAAAATGGAAGCTTTAGCGAGGAATTGTTTGATGGTTCGTGGGGGTTGGAGGCGAGAGAATAAACCGGGCGTTGAATTCGACCGGGCTTGGAAATGGCTTTTGCTTCCCGGTATCGTCGCTCAGTGGTTTCTCTACACGTTTCCCGCTGGCAACTTTTCAAAGGTCGTTACGGACACGCGCGTCGCCCGAAGCCCCCTGATGACCTACGTCATAAGCGGCATCTTCTACATTCTGGCGGTGCCGCTAATTGCCTTAGCTCTGTTCACTGTCGTCGTTGGCCGGTAACGCATGGCGAAGAAGCCTCCGCAAGAGCCGTTTGGGTGCACGATCGCCATCGCCTTGCTGTTGGGAGTGGCTTATGCGCTGCCCTATCTATTCACCTTCGCCGTGTACGCTTTCCCGCTGTTTGTCGCGTTTCTGTTGGTATTTTCGAATTGGAGAAGCCGGCCAACGCCGGAGTTTATCGACGAGTCGCAGGTCGGCGCTGCCTTACATGATCTTGAAATGGCCAGGAGATCTCTGCTTGAAGATATTGCCGATCTCAGAGCGCGAGGCACAAGGGAAGGCGTGCGCTACCTCAAACTAGAAGATCGGTTTGAGATGAGGTCTCGCAGAGGGCAGGAACTGAACGAAGCACTCGCGAACGCGAGGTCGGCGCTGGCCAATGTCGTTACTCGCATTGAGGTGGCGCAGCATCCTCAACATCGCAGAGATCATGCTTGGCGGCTGTCTATGCGATCTTGGAGGCGAGGAAGGGCCTTTCGTCTCGCGTTCATCGCCGCGCTGTTTAGCTTTGCTGCCTCCGCTGCTCTCCTCAAAGCATACGTATATGAAGGCGCTGATCTACTTGTGTGGAATGCTCTTCCGAATCTTATCGGTCGTCACGTCGAAGTGGCGACTGTTTTTGGATGGGTGCTTGGCTTGGCGACTTTCTTGGCCATTCGACGTAGCAACCGACTGGCCGCTGAGCGTGAAGACGGCTCTTCGGAACGTCACGCTGACGTGTTGGATGATATCGGACCACAATCAGGCGATGGCGGCCATCAGAGCTATAAAGAGATCGACGACCCCTATTTGATCTTGAACGTCTCGCCGCAAGCGACGATACCTGAGATAAAAGCGGCCTATCGACTCGCAATCGTCAAGTGCCATCCCGACACAGTGGCCGACCGCAGCAAATCAATCCGCGAGGCTGCTGAGGCAGAGGCTCAACGCGTCAACGCAGCATACGACTCTATCCGGAACGAACAGGGCTTCAATTAGCGAAGCCGACTCCGCGTCCCAGAAGCGGACTCCTACAGGAGGTCCGTAAATGTACCGTATGGGATAGATATACAACCATTTACTGACCTTCCGGCGCGAACCCCGGGGCAGGCGTCGCCTATCGAATCGATGACACCGATCATTTCAACACGGGCCTTGGTCGACAGTGAAGTCGCTGGGAAGGTTCTCTCTGGCTAAGTTTATAGCTCGACCTCGGGCGTGCGGATCAGCATGGTCCTGCATCCAGCCGTGTTCCTCGCATTGGCGCCCACTTCCTGCAACACCGATATTCCAGCTGGTAACACAGAGCAGGTAGAAATTTCTGCTGTGTGGACCTACCGACAAAGGAAGTGGCTCATTCAGAGCTTATCAAACCGCAGTGGTCCTAAAACCGGAGCGAACGAACTGGCGCAACCCACGCTCTCGGGAGTATTCTAAAGAACCGCGAGGGGGACGTTCCCTCAAGGGGGCGTGCTGTTTGGAAAAAAAAATCAGGAGTGGCGCCGAGCTGCTAGCAGGGAGGGTTGAAATGACCAATGATACAGGCTCGTCTTTGATCAGGAGCGATGAAGTCAAAAACCTGATAATCTATGGTGTTGAAGGGCAGCAGATTGGCCAAATTGAGCACTTAATGATCGATCCGGTGAGCGGCCATGTCTCGTACGCCGTTGTGAGTTTCCACGGGCAGACTACTGATGATCTTTTTCCGTTACCCTGGTCGCTACTGAAGTACGACTCCAATCTAAACGGCTATGTCACGGCCACCCCTCTTAAGGACCTGAGCAATGCGCCCAGGTACCCGAGCGGCCGCGGATGGAATTGGCGCGACCGCGCGGCAATCAGAAGCATCGACACACATTATGGCATTCGGATCATCCACGGAGGATAGAAGCATAAAGAGGTCGTGCGGAGCGCGTCCGGAACGGTCGGTTCAGCAGCTCTCGACAGCTCACGTTCCAATCAGATGCGAAGTGCATGAGCTATCGGCTCGTTAGCTTGGGCGCACGCCAACGCCGAAAATGGCCGCGACGCCTTCCCGTCCTTCAAGCACGGGCACGGCTTGAGCGCCGGTCGACAGTAGATGAGAACACCACGGCGGGACGCTCATGATTTCCCACTGGCCGCGCGCTACGGTGCCCCGCAGCACACTGACTTGCAGCTTTGCGAAATCATCTAGCGCAGTACCGGCAATAGCATTTAGCGCCCACCCAAGCGGAGTATCCACGACAAAATCCGGGTGAATAATAGCCTGGGTGACCACGAGTTCAGCGTTCAACACGCCAGTTGTTGGATTGAGACGAACGGTGACATCAACGCCAAGTCCACCGTTACCTATAACGCTCGTACTCGCTAGACTCAATTTTTTTCCACTCGGGGCATCAACCCACGCACGAGCCACACCTAGGAAATCGACGAGAGATCGTAACTCCAGAAGCCCCGAAACGACCAACCCAGTGGCTGGATCTCCGATCGCAATTCCTCCCGAGACCGTAGCGATGAATGCCTTGATCCCGAAGCTGCCCATTATCTGCCACCTGATAGCTCCTCCCTTTTCGCCTGAATTGATAAGGATGGCCGGCTCAACACTGCCCGCCACGAACCTTCCTATTCTGGTTTTCGGAAGATAGACAGCAACGTCTGCGGTACTCTGGCAGTCTGCGGGTTTCAATGATTCTCCGTAAGGAAAGTCGGGGTCCGGCTCGACAACCATGGTCATCGGTGTGCAGCCGCCGATATCAACCTTCGCTCGTGATGCTGAAACAAGGATGTATCGATCCGATGCGGTGATCCTGATCGGATCTAACAGTGTTAGCCACGGAGCGAGGGAAGCAAGATCGTAGCACGGCAAAGCATTCACTACTAAGGAGACAAACGCGTTCGATGTATTCCACAATATTGGCTGCTCGACTTCCCGTAGAAAACAATCTTCCTTAGGGTCTGGAATTGAAGTTTTGACCAGCACGTCATCAGCATTTGCTCCCCAGCTCGGAGTTATCTTTGGAAGCACGTTTCCATCTTCCGCCCAAGCCAGCGTCCGAGTGGTCGAGAGATATTGAAACTTGATGATTGCTGGCTCGGATTTCAGGGAAATTCTGTACTCTCGAATTATCTCAGAAGGACGACTTATACGATGGACTGTTGCCCGCATTTCCATCTGCAAAGTAGCAGTGTCCCCGTTTACGGAGACATGGATGTCATCTAGAAAAGCTGAGTAGGCTAGGTCGAAGACTGGAAGGGGGATGTTGCCCATGGCTGGCCCGGCTTCAGGATAGGCTCCGCCAAGCTGGTCCTTCATCTCTGAGAGTTGGCGCGTAAGCAGGCTCTTTGCGAACGCCAACGCGGGCATACCCTTTGCAAAGCTTAGAAACTGCTCTTGGAGGTCACTCGTGGACATGAGGCGGTCTCCATGGCCAACGTTCTAACCGATTTATGTCTGCTCAGGACGACATTACGCTCTGTCGGCTAGGCACGCTACGGGCAAAGTTCCGCGTGGAAGCAATGTAAGGCGATCGCCCACACGGCTGCGAGTTACTGTAAGCAACTTGCGGAGCTATCCAATTGGTTCCCGTGAGTGCGCCGCAGCATAGAGTGGCGACCCGGCCGATATGCATGAGTAGAAAAGAGACGCCTCTTCGGTGAAGTGCGGATTGTCAAACACAAACGCTGGATAATGTTTGAAGCTTTCTGGGTGGCGCCCGTAAAGCCGCCGCTTTTGGGGCATTGAGATCGGCCCGCCAATGAGCGATGAAACCGAATATCGCTTCATCTGGATGCGCCGGACAATACTGCCGACGAAGCGAACGCGATGGTCATGTAGAAAGCGCCAAGTCCCAAATCGCCAGCCTTATAGTCGCAGCGGAATGATACCCACCAACAACACGCTATCGTTCGGGGCTAACCACCCCGGTGGATCGTGGTGTGCGCTTGCGCCGCAGCTCAAATTCCCAGTTTGTGAAAGAACACTTTGTTGCGCATTTCGGCATCACGCTGCACCTTAGTCCAGCTCAGGACCTCGATGTAGAGTTTGATGTTGCCGTACCATCGGAAGTAGCCAAGACCATCCGGCATCACCGTGAAATCCTTCTCCCGTTCCAGCCAGTTCTTCACCTTCTGGGGAAAGTCGCACACGACGTAGCCATAGAAAGGCGTGTTCAGGCTGACGAGAATGTCGCGGCCATAGGGCGTCTTGTATTTTCCGTCTCTTATGTCGTTCACATAGCGAACGATTTGCTCGATGGGATCCTCGTCAGAGGACGGGTTGACGAAGTCGTGGCGTTGCGGCTTTTTGAATTCGAAAATCGTAATCGGATTTGACGCTTCATTGTCGCCGCGAAACGCTACACGTTTGCCAAAAATCGACAGGTCCGTTCGATCGCCATTCCTTTCATCCAAAGGCTTGTCAGAGGCAACATACTCCGTGAAGTTTAGCCGCTCGTCGAGTATCCAAAGATTGTGCTGGTCATAGTCAATTTGATCAGTGTCTTTCTTGCGCGGCATGACAATATCGTGCACGTCGCCTTCGGACCTGTATTTTCCATCTTCGCCGAGCTGCAGAGATTTTTCGAAGAGTTCGAGAACGCACTTACGCATTGAGACGTAGTGAATAAGATCGTTCTTACTCGTTTGAGAGATTCTCCCAACGATCTCCGTCACTCGCTCCCTTAAATCTTCGGTGTCCTTGCTCTCGAGTATTTGCCGTACTTCCGCTCGGACGCGAGTTTCCATCTGGAATTTTGCGGCTTGAAGATGGAGTTCAATTTCTTGCGGTGTTGGCTTCATGGACAATGTAGAGAAGTCGGTTTCCCTGCTAAGACCTCGATGCCACGGTGCTTCATCGTTGATGTATTCCGTTATGCGAGCCTGTTTACGCTCTCTTCGTGCCGAGATTTCTCGACCGACGGCCTCTTGAGCAAACGTTGCCGCTTGTGCCTCGATTTGGGATTGCGAAATCCCGAACACCAAGTCGCTTTCTTTGCCAAAGCTGAAAGCTCCGCGCTCAAGCGAGACGTTTCGATCGAGGTACTCGCCGAAGACATAGGCCTTGATTATGTAATTCCTGTCCCTGGCATTTTCGACGTCGTCCGTTTTGTCATAGAATTCATCGGCGAATTCAGGAATATACGTCTGTAACGTCACATCTGTGACTTCTCGTCGATGGGCAACTAAACTGATTTTGCTCTTGTTGGCACGAGGGGCATAAAATTTGAACACACGGACGGTGAATGCCTCCTCTTTGTCGAGTGACTTGATGCGCAGCTCGTGCTTCTGCACGGGCAGTTCAACAATCTGTCTGTTGGCTTGACCCAGGTAGTCGTTGAGGACCACGGGGCCGCCGCCTTGGTCGTCCCCTAGGACGATCTGAGGGCATTCGGAATTGGGGTCAATGAAGTAGGGAAGCAGCTTCTCAACTAAGACTCTTGCGATGACATCGAGACTTTTGTCCGGAAACTTGACACCTTGTGCTCCGGAAATAGTAACCGCAGATCCAGTCTCGGCATTTGCAACGTCCGTCACCTTCTCATCAATTATGATGTCATTGCCTTGTCCCATAGCGAACGAACGCCTCTTTAGCGTGCGCCCGTCCGCGAAGACGCTCTCAACTGTGAACCGACTGAAGTATTTGAGGCACGTAAACCGCCCGAAGCCCTTGCCGCCATCGCCAGCCTTGAGAGCTGTATATAGTGTGTCGAAAGAATTACGGTGCTCTTCGGTGAATCCGATGCCGTCGTCTCGAACGATGAAGCCATCAACCGAGGCGATCTTGTCGATCATATCATCTTGGATATGCCGAAGAATGGTGACGTTAACCAGCCCGCCAGTCGGCTTGACCTCGCGGATGGCTTGAATTGCGTTGACGATAAGTTCGATAACGGGTGTGTATACGGTTGTGCCTGAGCGAATATTTTCTATAGCGCGTTTGATGTTGATACTGGTCAATTCGCCCCCCACTGCCGCTTATGCGCCCGCGAGCAGAATTCCGGTCCAACCGTGCGCTTGGTCGCATCTTTGCTGTAACGCGAGGATAATTCAAAATCGCTTAAGTTGCAAAGACGGCGCAGTAGGTACAATTTCGGCTGCGCCTCGAACTGCAAGAATATCTGCTGCCTGCATTTACTCCCTCGCCACAACGGTGTCATAGAGCCCATAATGGGTCAGCCCGTCGTGACTTTCGATTCCTGTATAGCGTAGTGACGCGTCCTCGTAGCGGCGGAAAGCGAAGACAGCCTCGTTCATTCGCTCGGTGTTGAACACTTTGAGCCGAACGAGCAAATGGAAGTCCTTTACTGTCAAGCCGGTAACGGCCAAGAACAAGTCCGGCTCAAGCTTAGTTATGACATCCTGAAGCGTGTTCTCGCGAAAATCGGTCAGGTACATAAACGCTGGAATTCGCGTGGCGAACTTGATGAGCTTCTCCTGAACGAGCTTGCGCTTTGACTTGTATTCCTTCTCTTCTTCGGTGAGCTGCATCTTCTGCTTGGCCGTTAGCTCTTTGAGCTTGGCCTTGTTCTTCAATTCCTTGACCTTGTCGCTTTTGTTGATGATGGTCTCAATGATGTTGTCACCGAGCGACCGCCATCCTTCGATGCGCTCCACGGCTGCCATTGCTTCGGGGTTGTCGAGGATGCGACGCAGTGTCTCGTTGTCTACGTTCACCAGCACCGCGCTCTCCCACTTACGCGCTAGGAGCGTGGCTGAGGTGCCGGCCATCGCTATATCGAGGATACCGCCCGCATCGATCTGCGTCATGTTTGCGCCGTCGTAAGCCAACACCGGCAGAAACGACACGAGTTCTTTTACGGCGCTCTCTGGATTGGGCTCATTGGGAGAGAGTCCAATCCCGTACTCTGATAGCTGCCGCAAGGCCCGCGTGGGCGCGAAGTCGAAGACGAAGCACACGGGTTTGAGGACTTCTTCTTCGTTTGGGTTATCGCCATTAGGGTTTCTGATCGACCATGGCGACTGCACGCGAAAAGCGGCCTGAAAGTAGGTCTCAGGGCTCTTCAGATTGCGCAACATCAGGATTGATGACCACTGCGGCACAGTCACGCCGGTGGTGAGTTTGCCGCACGACAGCGTGATGGTCTTGGTCTTGAACCCGCCGCCGATTGCCTTGCGTACCGGCGGCAGCGCGTCTAGCCCGATCCCTGCCGACGCTCCGGCCGCGACGATGATGTCGAATTGATGCCAGAAAGTGTTGTGCTTCTCTGCGAGTAGGTTCGACATCGCGTGACAGGCCGCGACATTTGGCAGGAACCAGAACGAGTGCTGCAAGTACGGTAGCAGACGCACGTCCGAATACGGAAAGGGCGGCCTCGTGCCCATCTTGAGGCTCTCGACGGCCTTGAGCGCGTACTCACCGCGGATGATGTCCAGCCACTTCTGCACCTCAGTTTTGTGCTTGAACTGCGCATGGGGGCCCGTGCCCGATCCGTCGAAGAACTCGTTGAGATCAAACTCGTCGAACTCCCCGGCGCTTGCGATCGCCACCAGCTCGTCCGGCATCTGATACGTCAGCAGCCGCATCTGGGGTAGCGAGCCGTACGGGTTCCACTTACCTGGGTTCCTGGTGGAGAATTCTTCCTTGGCTCGCTGCTCGTCTGTGTACGTCCAGTTGAATATTTGTTCTTCGATGAACTCGCCCGTTGCTAGCGCCTTAAACGGCGTGCCGGAGAGATAGAGGTAGGCCTTGGTCGTGATCGGGAGGAACTCGGCTTCCTTCTCCGAAAGCACGCCCAGGTCTTCGTTCACGTCCTCGAGACCGGGGGCATATTCGAGCTTGGTCTCCTTCTTGGCGACAGCCTCATCCTCCCCCTCGAAAAGCTCCTTCGCCGTCTCTCGCCAAGCCCCGAAGTGGTACTCATCAAAGATCACAAGGTCCCAATTGACCGTGTGAAGCCATTCGTTCTTGGGCTTGATATTCCCAGTTGCGTCGCGGCCCAGCAAATCTTGAAAGGAGCCAAAATAGACAATAGGCTTCTCGCCATTGATCCTGGTCGGGTCGCTGTCGGAGTTGCGCGAGAGGTACTGCCAGCCATCGAAGTCCACGTGGCTCTCAAGGTCCGCTTGCCACGCATCCTCCACCGCGGGCTTGAAAGTCACCACGAGCACACGCTCGGCTCCGATCTTCTTGGCGAGCTGGTATGCAGTGAATGTTTTGCCGAAGCGCATTTTCGCGTTCCAGAGGAAGCGAGGGACTGCTTTCTCGTCTTCAGCCCAGCGCGAGAGGAAGTAGGCGTGGGTCAGCTCTACCGCTTCAGCTTGTTCACGACGCATCGGGAACGTCAGATGATGCGTGCCCGTGAATCGTTGCCCCGTCCGCAATTCGGTGAGCACGGTCATCACGTCCTCGACCGTGCAGCGCATCCATTCTAGCTCGGCGTTCTCGAAGCCCTTCTTGCGGAGCGCCGCCCGCACCTCGTGGTCGCTGAAGATGGTGCCGTCGTCGCGCTCGCCGGATTCGTCCAGTTCAATCGTATAGTTCTTGATTGCAGCGGTCTTAACCTGCTCGGCTACGCGCCGTTTCACGTCACGCGTCGTCTGGCCGACTTTGAGCAGACCTGCATGTGCCTGATCGTCAATGGAGTAGGCATAGATGCGGGGCCTCGCTTCCGGCTTTGGCTCAAGGATTTCCTCGATAGTCGGTTTACTCATCGCCAACTTCGTCCGCAGCACCCTCATCGAATAGTTCGCTGTCGTGCTCGGCAACCTGCGACTCGATGAAGGCGATCTCGGCTTCGGTCAGCCCGTATCGCTTGTAGAGCTTGGCGTCTGTCCACTCTCGGTCTAGCGGCAGGTCAGGAATGAAAGCGTAAACATGCTTCGGCGCATCTTGAGTGGACTTGCGGAGTGAAACAAGGAAACGAGCAAAGCGCGTACGCAGGTAGCCTGCGTAGTTCTTGGCCTCGGCTTCAGTTTCAAAGATGCCGGCAACAATATAGCTCTCGGTACAAGCAGTCCCAGGCTCAGCGATAATCGGCTTGCTGAGGAACTTAGTCTCGATTGCCGCACTGGTCCCCTGGACACGAGTCATCAGGACCTTCCACTTGTCAATCCACGCGGTATTCGTTGGGATTTCTGAGCGCGCGACCCAGCTGACTTTCTGCGATCCGAAGAGCTTTACCGGATTCTTGAGACGATCGGAATCGGGCTTGCCGTGGAAGAACGTGCGGAGGCCAAACGGCTTCTGGCTGGACACGCGACCATCAAGCGTTGGCTCGCCTTTAGCCTTGACCTTCTCCAGAATAGGCACTGCCTCGTTGCGCCGCACGAGGATGTCGTACTCATCGAGGTGGCGCGCGATAGCTGGGCCGGTCGGTTGTCCATCCCAGATGGACTGCACAGTGCACGGACCGTTGTGCTCGCGATCCCACAGAAAGTAGGAAATCCCGCCGCGAATTTTCACACCTGGAAATCCCTCATAGAGTTTCGGGTAATCCACGATGCTGCGCATTCGCTTGTCACAGAGCATCCGTTCGCGATACTTGTCGAGCCCCTTTCCTCCGGCCATCCAGCGCGACGGAGTCACGAACACCGCATAGCGTGGATCGAGTTCAAGCGCCTTCTCCACGAACAAGTGGTAGATAGGCGCCGCGCTCGTGCCGTAGCCGCCGTCTTCTAATTGATAAGGCGGGTTTCCGATTATCACGTCGAACTGCATATCGCCTCCAAAGAGCTCGGCCAAACGAGTCTTGATGTCGTCTGTGTGAATGAACGCATAGGCATGAGTTTCAAGTCCCTCGCTACGCTCAAACGTTTTCTGACTTGCCCCACAAAACCTGCATTTTCCGTCGGCCCATGTGTGCTCCATGCGCTCAAACCAGATGTTGCCTGCATCGCTGGCAAAGCCCTGGGCGATTGAGTGCTTGCCTTTGGCGTGTTTCGAGCAATAAACGCTGCGCCTTGCCAATAAACTGGTGAGGTAGGTGATACCGATGCCGAACACTTGCTTCGTTAGTATGTGACCGACGCGCTCTTCGACGTCCGGCATCTCGGCCGCCAGGCCTTTCGTGAGGCGGCTGGTGATCTCGCGAAGGAATACGCCTGATTTCGCGCACGGATCGAAAAACTTTATCGTCTTGTCCGCCCAGAGATTCGCCCCGTTGTGATCGGCCGCCCACGCCTCGGAAAGAGTATCGAGCATCCTGTTCGCAAACTCGGGCGGCGTAAACACCTCGTCGTTCGAAAGATTCGCGATGCACATCAGCACATCTGGGTTGCGCCCCCGCAGTGCGAAGCTTGCTTGCGTCTCGCTCACACTGCCGCCCTCGATGTTTCACCCGCTCCAGCTAATTCGCATATCGTCATCGGGGGATACGCCTTGGTTGGCGTGAATATCTCGTGTTTTCCTAAATGAGCGAAAAGCGATCCTTCAGCACTGAAGGCCGATGATCCCGTGAGGACGTCGAAGCGAAAGTCCCGCCGCTGGAATTTGCCCTTTCCCAGATAGCCCCATTCTGTAAACGTAATGGGCTGGCGTTCATGCGTACGCATCGTCAGCGCGTCGCCATGTACGAGGTTCTGTAACAGCACATAGGAAGCGGCTCGATACAGATCGTCCGATTCATTCAGATTCAGATAGTCGGCGTAAATCTCGAGCAGATTCGCACGACACTCGGCAATATTGTCCGCCAGGAGTTCGATGCCGTAGATGCACATAAGAGAGAGAAGTGAGTAGTGCCTTTTCTCAAACTCAGACTTGCCGAACTTGAGTTCGACCGTAGTGAGCTTCCGCTGCAGAACCTTGACCAGGAAGTTTCCGCTCCCACAGGCGGGCTCCAAAAAGCGGGAGTCGACGCGCTCAGTCTCGCCTTTGACGAGATCAAGCATCACCTCGACCATCCAATGGGGCGTGAACACCTCCCCATGATCTGCGACGCGCTTCTTTGATTTGATCAAGCTCATAAGTCACGAAATGATTGCTGTCGGCGTCTACTTCTCAGAACCGGTAAGTATTGGGGGTTTCCCTTCATAACTCCGTCGTCAGGCTCCCCTTTCTGCTGCTGGCGAACGCGGCCTGACGCCTTCCTCAATTGAATGACTCTATGTAATGGCCGCCTTGCAATCAATCCATTCAAACGGTGAAGCGCTGTTTTCAACTGTTACCCCCGGTAAGGCCAGGATCGTTGCTCTGCACCGCTTTGCCCACCACTATCGTGAATCTTCGCTTACGCGGGGCATGCGTAACGCCGGGGGTTGGCCGCCTTCCGAGCGGCTGCTGCATGTTCGGCTCTAAAGTCGAACCTATGTGCGGGATATTAGCTGTTGTCCTGTTCCGCGGGCTTCGCGGAAGGAGCGGGCCGCCATCCGGTACGGTGCCCTTATGACCAAATTCATTGCGTACTTCCGAGTTTCGACAGAACGACAGGGAAAGTCAGGCCTCGGTCTGGCCGCTCAACATCGCAAGATTTCCGACTTTGTATCGAGAGCCGGAACATTGATCGGTGAATTCTGTGACGTTCAGTCGGGAAAGGACGATTCACGTGTGGAACTGCAGCGAGCGATCCAGCTCGCAAGGCGAGAGAACGCGAAGATCGTCATTGCTCGCCTTGATCGGTTCTCCCGTCGGGTCAGCTTCATTGCCAGCATCCTTGACCAGGGTATCGGTTTGGTCTGCGCAGAAATGCCCAATGCTACGGATTTCCAGCTGCATATATTTGCTGCGCTGGCCCAGGAGGAACGTCGACTGATTTCCGAACGAACGAAAGCAGCCTTGGCCGAAGCGAAACGCCGAGGCACAATTCTCGGATCAAACGGAAGGAATTTGGCCGCGAAGAACCGCAAGGCCGCTGACGAATTTGCATCCCAACTCAGGGCGAAATTGGATGCGGATATATTGCGACGATCATACAGCGAGATTGCGCGATGCCTGAATGAAGCGGGAGTTATGACTGCAACTGGGCGGAAGTTCTTCCCCCAGACAGTAAAGAACTACCTGGGGCGAGCCGGCGAATAGATTCTCGTTGTCTATGTTCGCAAAGGGCAACGATCAACAGCATGCAGGCGGAGTGAAATTGTAGCCGCCCTTCGGATGGTTCTAAGGCATAGAATCCGTTCCGAAGGTTCGCATCATGTGGCCGAGCTTAAGAGCCTTTGACTTGAGATACCCCCGATTTTCCTCGGTCGGTTCGCTTTCCAGCCGAGCTCTCTCAACCTCAATGCCTTGGGTGGCCAAGCCGGCGATCTTCCGCGGATTGTTGGTTAGCAAACGAACCGCTGTGATCCCCAGGTGCTTTAGTATGAATGCCGCCTGTTCGTAATCCCGAGGATCTGGAGCCACTCCCAGCCGCCTGTAAGCGTCTGCTGTATCAACCCCTTCGGCCGCTGACAGTGCCATGCCCCGAACCTTGGCAAGCAAGCCGGCACCGCGTCCGTCCTGGAGCATGTAGACGAAGACTCCGCCCTCGCTTTGTATCCTCTTTAAGCTGGTCTCGAGTTGCCAATGGCAATCGCAGTCGACGCTTTCAAATATCTCGCCTGTGTAGCAAGCACTCTGTACCCGGACCAACGGACGTTCGACCTTTTTGTCGCTCAAAAGCGCAAGGACGTTGTCTTGCTCGTTATCGGACCACGAGAAGACATACAGGGTGAAGTCGCCGTATCGTGTGCGAAGTGGAGAATGGGCAATCCGCGGGTCACTTAGCATTGGCGCTCCCCACCTCACCCAATGGCAGAGACGGCGTCTTGGCTAGCAATGCATCGGGTTCGGGTACAAGACCCTCCCATTGCTCGTGGACGTGAAACGCGATTTCGGCTGTTTTCATAGCCAAAAGCTTATCTCTCTTATCTGCATCAGCATTCGCATAGTCATGAAGGCCAAAGTCGTACGCTGCCTTCTCACGCTCCAACTCTCTTTGCGCTCGTCTATATATCGACCAAAGTCGCTGCGGTTTCCTAAGCTGAAGCCACGACGTCGCTGCAGCTGAAAAGACCGAAAGGCACGCTGGAATAAGCTTGCCCCAAAGCCACCCATCCCCAAGTGTAACAAAGAGAGGAGCAGCCAGTGTAAAGCAAATTACCACGTAGAATGATATCTGCGACTCATGCTTGTTGTGGTCGGCCTTCTCCCTCATTCCTGCGTGAACTGCGGAGTAATACTCAGAAGCTTTCACGTAGGCGTCTGTTTGGATCGATTGATCATTTCGAAATAGGCTCATATTCACTACCCAGGTACTCGCGTTCCCTGCGCCGTGAGACCACGAGTCACGGGAACATTGGTTGTTTGGATATCGAGAGCGCCTCGCGCTAGTTTGATGCGAAGCGCCTCCTCACTTGCAGCCATGCATCTCCCCATTTGCGACCCACTTGGCTCCTTAGGGGCGGCTCTACCTATGCTAGATCAATCAGTTAGGAGCAATCCCTACTTTTCTCGAAGATGCCCAGCCAAGTCTTGCGAATGACATTGTGGTCGCTGTCCCCCTTGGCGTCTAATCGGGGGGACCTGTAGACTCCGCGAGAGCGCGATTTTCCCGCCGGGGGAATTTAAGTTCTCTGAGTGACCCGTTTGGGAATCTTTATTTCCCGTCCAGAGCTGCTTCGTCCGCCGGCAGTTGGATGATCGTACCATCGGCGGAAACCATCTCGAAATCCGGTGCAGCGCCGGTGACCTTCTGGACGAATTTCGTCGGGTCTTCCGGATCAACAAACAGAGTCATCGCGTGCCCGTCATGGAATGCGATCTCGAACCGTTGATTGTCCGAGAATACAGTTAGGCGCAGCTCCCGGATTAGGGATTGGAGCTTCGAAGCAATCTGTGCGCGCAGCTTGTAGACATCGCCGCCCCTGCTGGATCGCACACGTTCAATCAGCCGCGCGACGTGGTCAGGATGCTTATAATACGTCAATTCAGTTTGTTCGAGGATCGCGATCTGGCTGCGCAGCGCATGTACCAACTTCTTGGCTTCAGCCAATTCCTGCTCAGTCTTCTTGATTCGCTCGGCCAGGAAATCGCTGTTGAAATCGATCATCTTCATGCCGAGCTCATATGCACGACGACGCTCCTCTTCAAGAAGCTTAATCCTTCCTTCCGTCGCATCTAGCTGCGAGGCCAGCTCAGTCTTCTTGCTGGCGTGCTCGGTTGATGAGACCAATGAAGCCAAATCGAGCTTCTCCACGAAGCGCAGGAACATCGTCTCGAACTGGTCATACCGCCAACGGCCGACCATTTCGCAGCCGAGATTCCTCACGGCATTCGAGCACACGAGATACGCCTGACCTTTCGGTGGCGCTCCTTTGTTTTGATAGTGCATCGGCGATCCGCAGTAATCGCAGACGGCAAGTTTCGAGAAGATGTTAGTGTAGTGCTTGCCCTTCGGACCTCCGCTGCCCTTCTTGCCGTCCTCAGGCTTGGTCCTACGCGAAAGTCGATCTCGCTGCGCTGTATCAAAGACCCGCTGTTCGATGACACGAGGGAAGTAGTTGCGGATTGGATCACCATCGGGCGTCCGCTTGCCTCCTTCCATGCGATTGGGCTGAAACGTCCCAATTGCTGCTGCACTGCTGAGGATCTTATTGACGGTGGAGTTCTGCCAGCCACCCTTCCCCATAAAGGTCGGGACGCCCTCCTCGTTCAGACGGCGAACGATCGTGAACGTGCCGATCCCGGAAGCAGCCTCGTCGAAAATCCGGCGGACGATGGCGGCCCGCTCCTCGATGACGTCGAATCCGGTGCGATCTGCAGTGAGACGCAGCCAGCTCGGACAGCGGGCCGTGAGCTTTTTCTGACCGATACCAGCCCGTTTTGCCTTCCACGCCTGCGACAGACGATCGCTCTTGCGAGCCGATTCCTCGTTCGCCCGGCTCATCTTGGCGATCGAGATAATCAGATCCTCAAAACTGATCTTGCCCTTGAAGACTCGCTCATCGTCGAGAGTGACAAGAATCAGGCCCGCCTCGACGATTTCCATGAACGGCTTCAGGGCGACCATTGGCTCCTGACGGCTCATTCGGTCGAATGATTCGAGAAGCAGGTATTCCCCCTTGCCGATTTTTCCCTCCCGAACGGCCTCTAGAAACCGCCCGAAAGCTCCAGATGCGATATTTTTGCCTTTGAAGGCTGAAACGCCGATGTCATGGAGATCGAAGTCCTCGACCAGTTCTAGGCCGTGTCGGTCGGCGTATTTCCGGGAAGCTTCACGCTGACGGCGAAGGCTATCGCCCTTCAGCTGAAGGTCGGTGGACATTCTGACATACGAGAAAGCTTTAGGGCGGGCTTCCGGATGAGTTATAACCATCTGGTATCATTAACATTTAGCAATTTAATTGTCCACCATATCCTGATGATCGGCGCGCCCGGCGCCGGCAAATCCATGCTGGCCGCGCGCCTGCCCTCGATCCTGCCGCCGCTGTCGCCGAGCGAACTGCTCGAGGTCTCGATGATCGCCTCGGTCGCGGGCGAAATCGAGGGCGGCGCGCTGACGTCGCGGCGGCCGTTCCGCTCGCCGCATCATTCCGCCAGCATGGCCGCACTGACAGGCGGCGGCGCGCGGGCAAAGCCCGGCGAGATCTCGCTGGCGCATCAGGGCGTGCTGTTTCTCGACGAGCTGCCCGAGTTTGATCCGCGCGTGCTGGATTCGCTGCGCCAGCCGCTGGAGAATGGCGAGGTCTCGGTGTCGCGCGCCAATCACCGCGTCACCTACCCTGCCCGCTTCATGCTGGTCGCCGCGATGAATCCCTGCCGCTGCGGCAATGCGTTCGAGCCCGGCTATGCCTGCAAGCGCGGCCGCATCGACCGCTGCACCGGCGATTACCAGGCGCGCATTTCCGGCCCGCTGATGGACCGCATCGATCTGCGCATCGAAGTCCCGGCCGTCACCGCAGCCGATCTGATCCTGCCGCCACCGACCGAAGGCTCCGCTGAAGTCGCCGCGCGCGTGGCGGCGGCGCGCGACATTCAGCTCGCGCGTTACGCACAGGCGGGCCTGCCGCGGGTCCGCACCAATGCCGAGGCGCCGGCGTCGGTGCTCGAAGACATTGCGCGGCCCGACGCCCAGGGGCAAAAGCTGCTGCGAGATGCCGCCGAAACCATGCGGCTGTCGGCACGCGGCTATCACCGGGTGCTGCGGGTGGCGCGCACGCTCGCCGATCTCGACGGCACTGACAGGATCGGCCGGCTGCATCTGGCCGAAGCGCTGTCCTACCGGGCACTCGCGGAGGATGTGCGCCAGCTCGCCTGATCATCCAGCGCGTCAACCCGGTGGTAACGAGTTTCCTTTACGCTCTGCAAACCATAAGGCCCACAAGTTCCGGTACGGGCCCGGCGAGTAGAGCGTCATGTTGCGTTTCAAGATCCTGGCCTCGGTGGTTCCCCTGTTGGCGGCTGCGGTGGTGGCCCGCGGCGAAATCGGACCGGTCTCGCAGCCTTGCATCGTCGTCGGCGACACCTCGGTCGAGCTCACATCCCTGTTCTGGACCGCCCGCATCCATGTCGCCTTCACCGACGACCCGTCGCGCGCCACGGTCCGGGTCCAGCTCACCGACGCCGCCGATGCCGCGGACTTCGCGGTCGTGGACGATGGTCTCGGTTCCGAGACCGATTCCTGCCAGGCCAATCCAGCGAACCGCCTCATCACCATCGCAGCGCAACCTGTCGATGGCGGCCCGGTGATCTATCTTTCCACCGACGGCCCGGCCGATTACCGCATCTTTGTCCGCTCGAAGACGTTCTCGCCGCGCGAGGCCGCAGCCCTGATCGTCGGTGCTCGCGGCGACCCCACGCGGCCTCTCCAGGCCGCCTCGCTCTGAGCTGTTAAGACCTCGTCAACCATGTTTCGAGGCCGCCCCAAGGCCTCAAGCTGTTCGCAAGGTCGGCAGGACATCGTCGCACGCGGCGGCGGCAGGTAAGAGTCGGGGTCGGTGACGATGGATCGGACGTTCCGGATCAAGGTGCACATGCGCCGCTTCAGGCGCCGCCACCCGAAGATCGCCTTCGCCATCCGCTCCTTCATGATCTTTTCGGCGACATTCGGCGGCGCCTATGGCTTCGTCACCGGCAGCCGCGCGCCAAATTCCGGCTACGATCCCAACGCCTTTGCGATTGGTGCGAGCTTCCTGTTCGCGCTGGCCTGCCTTGGCCTTGCCACGCTGAGCATGCGGCTGCGTTTCGTCGCCAAGCGGATGCGCAAGCTCGCCGCTCACAACGAGGCGCTGATCGACCGCAATTGGGAGCTGAAGGAGGCCGAAGAGCGCGCCCGCAGCCTGTTCGAATCGCAGGGCGACCTGATCGTGCTGCGCGACCATCAGGGCCGTATCACCTTCGCCAACGACGCCTATTGCGCGCTGGCCGGGCAGGCGCGCAGCGCCCTGGTCGGCACGCGCTTCGATTTCGACGTGCTGGAACAGGGCGACAGCGCGCGCGAAGCGAGCGGCACGCGCATCCATGACCAGAAGATATCGACGCCGCTCGGCGCGCGCTGGATCGCCTGGCGCGAGGGCCTCGTCCGGCACGATGCCGGCCGGCCCGCCGAGCTGCAAAGCGTCGGACGCGACGTCACCGATCGCACCGAGACCGAACGCGCACTGTCCGATGCGCGCGACCAGGCCGATGCCGCCAACCGCGCCAAATCGCGCTTCCTCGCGATGGCCTCGCACGAGATCCGCACCCCCCTGAACGGCATTATCGGCATGGGCGGCCTGCTGCTCGACACCGCGCTGACGCCGGAGCAGACGACCTACGCACGCGCCGTGAAAACCTCAGGCGAAGCGCTGATGGCGCTGATCGAGGAGCTGCTCGACTATTCCAAGATCGAAGCCGGCAAGCTTGATCTGGAGCAGCGCCCCTTCGCCCTCTCGACCCTGATCGAAGATGTCACCGAACTGCTGGCGCCGCGCGCGCAGGCCAAGAAGCTCGAGATCGCGGCTTACGTCGACGAGCAGCTGCCGCTCGAGGTCACCGGCGATGCCGCCCGGCTGCGCCAGGTGCTGCTCAACCTCGCCGGCAACGCCATCAAGTTCACGAGCAGCGGCGGCGTGGCGCTGATCGTCGAGCCCGGCATCTGGCCGAACGAGATCAGCTTCCTGGTCCGCGACACCGGCATCGGCATCGCGCCCGAGGCGCAATCGCGCATCTTCCGCGAATTCGAGCAGGCCGACGACCGCGTCGCCCGCACCTATGGCGGCACCGGGCTTGGCCTTGCCATCAGCGAACGCATCGTCAAGCGGATGGGCGGCCGCATCACGCTGGAGAGCGCGCCCGGCAAGGGCTCGACCTTCGGGGTCGCAATTCCGCTCGCGCTGTCGCAAGGCGATGCCGGACGAACAGCGTTCCCGAGCCCTGACCTATCAGGCAAATCCATCCTGCTGGTGGCCGACGGCATCGAAGCGTCGCTGATCGCGCGGCGGCTGGAGCGCTGGGGCGGCCAGACCTGCCTGGTCGCAGATGCAGCGGTGGCCGAAGCACTGCTGCCGGAGCGCTCCTGGCACGCGGTGCTGGTCGACCGCGCACTCGGCGTTGCTATTGCCGATCGTATCGGCGAAGCCGCCCGCGCCCACGCGACGCAGCGCCTCGTGCTGCTGACACCGAGCTCGCGTCATGAAAAATTCTCGGCTGATTTCACCGGCTTCCTGGTCAAGCCGCTGCGTGCAGCCTCGCTCGCCGCGCGCCTCACGCTGACGCCGGAGGTCGCATCACCCGATCTCGCACCCGAGCCCGTCGAGCCGGCGCCAGTCCGAGCACCTGCGGGCGGCCTCTCGATCCTTGTCGCCGAGGACAACGAGATCAACGCGCTGCTGATGCGCTCGCTGCTCACAAAACTCGGCCACCGCGTCGTCATCGCGGTCCATGGCGAAGCCGTACTGGAATCCTGGCTGGCGGCCAGCTCTGCCGGCACGCCCTACGACCTGGTGTTGATGGACATCCAGATGCCGCAGCTCGACGGCATCGAAGCAACCAGACGCATCCGCGCCCATGAGGTCGCCACGGGCAGCCAGCACACACCGATCCTCGCACTCACCGCGAACGCACTGGTGGAAGATCGCTACGCCTGCTTCGAGGCGGGCATGAACGGATTTTTGATCAAGCCGCTCGATCGCGAGAAGCTGGACGAGGCGCTGGCGGGACTGGCGGCGGCAAAGCGGGTGGCGGTGTAGCTGCAAGCGACGCTGCCGTAGGGTGGGCAAAGCGCAGCGTGCCCACGCATTCTCACGTGACAACAGGGAAAACGTGGGCACGGCGCTTGGCGCCTTTGCCCACCCTACGGCACCATTGCCTACAGTCTTCTGAGCGCCACGCTCTCCACCGCGTGATCCGCGCCCTTCTTCAGGATCAGCGTCGCACGCGGACGCGTCGGCAAGATATTGTCCTCGAGATTGGCGAGGTTGGTGCGCTCCCAGATCGCGGTGGCGGTTGCGATGGCCTCCTCGTCCGACAACAGCGCATAGCGGTGGAAGTAGGACTTTGGATCGGTGAACGCGGTGTCGCGCAGCGCCAGGAAGCGCTTGATGTACCAGCGCCGCAGCGCCGCTTCGTCGGCGTCGATATAGACCGAGAAGTCGAAGAAGTCGGAGACGACAGGCACCGCCTTGCCGTCGCGCGGCAGCTTGCCGGTCTGCAAGACATTGACGCCCTCGACGATCAAAATGTCGGGCTGGTCGATCTCGGCCCATTCATTCGGCACGATGTCATAGGTCAGATGCGAATAGACGGGCGAGCGCACGTGCCGGCGGCCCGACTTGATGTCGGACAGGAAGCCCAGCAGCAGCGGCAGGTCGTAGCTCTCCGGAAAACCCTTCTTCTGCAAAATGCCTTGCTGCTCGAGCAGGGCCTTGGGGTAGAGGAATCCGTCGGTGGTGATCAGGTCGACTTTGGGACGAGGCGACCAGCGTGCCAAGAGCGCCTGGAGCACGCGGGCGGTCGTCGACTTTCCGACCGCGACAGAACCAGCAACGCCGATGATGTAGGGCACCTTGCGGTCGCGGATGTTGAGGAACTGCCGCTCCGCGTAATACAGGCGCTGCGTCGCATCGACATAGATCGAGAGCAGGCGCGACAGCGGCAGATAGATGTCCTCGACCTCCTTCAGGTCGAGGCGGTCGTGCAGCGAGCGCAGCCGGTCGAACTCGCCCGGCTCCAGCGTCATCGGGGTATCGTCGCGCAGACGCGCCCACTCTTCGCGCGTGTAGACGCGGTATGGATTATATTGCTGCTCCGGTGCGCGGATATCCATGACGCGACCTTTCCGTTGGGGCCCTTCAGCTACGCATGATCTCTTCGGAAAACCGCTTCACACGTTGCGCCAAGGCGGTGCTTCGGATCCGGATCATGCTGTCAGCCCTTACGCGACGCTTTCTCTTCCAACCCCGACATATTCGTGCGCTTGTCGAGGGCTGCTTCCACCTCTTCCAACTTTACGCCGCGCACCTTGAGCAGCACAAGGAAGTGATAGAGCAGATCGGCACTTTCGGCGATCAGATGCGCGCGATCGTTTTCGACTGCTGCGATTACGGTTTCGACTGCTTCCTCACCGAACTTCTTGGCGCAATGTTCGGCGCCCTTGTCGAGCAGCTTGCGGGTATAGGAGGCCTCGCCACCGGAGGCCGCGCGGGCGTCGATGGTTTGGGCGAGGTCATGGATGGTGAAACGCGGCATCGCAATACTCAGAAACACATCCGGCCGGACAGGCCTTTTCCCATCGGCCTGTGTAGCATTTTTACCAAGGGGAGTCGTCAGGCATCCATGCGCATGGGCAAGCCCCGCCGCGCCATGTGCTCCTTGGCTTCACGAATGGTGAATTCCCCGAAATGGAAGATGGAGGCGGCCAGCACGGCCGTGGCGTGGCCGTCGCGAATACCGTCGACGAGGTGATCGAGATTGCCGACGCCGCCCGAGGCGATTACGGGAACGGGAACGCTGTCGGCGATCGCCCGGGTCAGCGGGATGTCAAACCCCTGCCTGGTACCGTCGCGGTCCATCGAGGTGAGCAAAATTTCACCAGCGCCGAGCGAGACCACTTCCTGGGCGTATTCGATGGCGTCGATGCCGGTCGAGTTGCGGCCGCCATGGGTAAAGATTTCCCAGCGGTCGCCGCCCGGGCGCTTGACCCGCTTGGCGTCGATGGCGACCACGACGCACTGCTCGCCGAATTTTTCGGCGGCTTCCTTGACGAACTCGCGCCGCGACACCGCGGCGCTGTTGATCGAGACCTTGTCCGCGCCGGCGCGCAGCAGCGTCTTGATGTCGTTGACCTCGCGCACGCCGCCACCGACGGTGACGGGCATGAAGCAGGCTTCGGCCGTGCGCCGGACCACATCCAGCATGATGCCGCGGTTCTCATGGGTCGCGGTGATGTCGAGAAAGGTCAGCTCGTCGGCGCCGGCGGCGTCATAAGCGATTGCGGCTTCGACGGGGTCGCCGGCATCGCGCAAATCGACGAAGTTGACGCCCTTGACGACACGGCCGTCCTTGACGTCGAGGCAGGGGATCACGCGCACCTTGAACATGTGTCAGCTCCTGCGCGCGTTGCGGATCAGGGCGAGGGCGGCGGCTGGATCGAGCCGGCCGTCGTAGAGCGCGCGGCCGGCGATCGCGCCGGCGAGCTTTTTCGCACGCGGCGTCAGCATGGCCTTGACGTCCTCGATCGAAGCGAGGCCGCCCGAGGCGATCACGGGAATCGAGATCGCATCGGCGAGCGCGATGGTCGCATCGAGGTTCAGGCCCTTGAGCAGGCCGTCGCGCGCGATATCGGTGAAGATGATGGCGGCGACGCCGGCGTCCTCGAATCGCTGTGCGATCTCCAGCACTGTCACCTGTGAGGTCTCGGCCCAACCTTCGACGGCGACCTTGCCGTCGCGGGCGTCGAGGCCAACGGCGACGCGGCCGGGGAATTTCCTGGCCGCCGCCTTCACCAGCTCCGGATCGCGCACCGCGGCGGTGCCGATGATGACGCGGGTGATGCCTTTCTCAAGCCAGGCTTCGACGGTCGCGAGATCGCGAATGCCGCCGCCGAGCTGCACCGGGATCGGAATCGTCTTCAGCATCGCCTCGACGGCCTGCGCATTGACAGGCTTGCCGGCGAAGGCACCGTCGAGATCGACGACGTGGAGATACTCAAACCCCTGCACAACGAAGCGCTGGGCTTGAGCTGCGGGATCGAGGTTGAAAACGGTCGCGCGCGCCATGTCGCCTTGCTCGAGGCGCACGCACTGACCGTTCTTGAGGTCGATGGCAGGAAAGAGAATCACGGTTTCCATCGCAAAAAATTCGAGATCAGCGCCAGCCCAAAACGCTGGCTCTTCTCGGGGTGAAATTGCGTGCCGATGGCGGTGTCCTTGGCGACGATCGCGGTGACGGGCCCGCCGTAATCGGCGCGCGCGAGCACATCCGCTTCATTGGCCGCGTTGAGGTGGTAGGAATGCACGAAATAAGCGTGCTGCCCGTTCGGGCCGAGCGGCAGCTTGTTGAGCACCGGGTGCTCCTGCAGCAGTTCGAGCGTGTTCCAGCCCATGTGCGGGATCTTCAGACTCTCGTCACCCGGCCTGATCTTCTCGACGTCGCCGCCGATCCAGTTCAGGCCTTCGGTGATGACATGCTCCTTGCCGCGGCTCGCCATCAGCTGCATGCCGACGCAAATGCCGAAGAACGGCCGCGCCTTGACGCGCACGGCTTCGGTGATCGCCTCGACCATGCCGTTGACGGCATCGAGGCCGCGCCGGCAATCCGCGAAGGCGCCGACACCAGGCAGCACCAGGCGATCGGCTTCATAGGCCTGATCGGGATCGCTGGTGACGAAAACTTTCTGCGGATTGTCCAGGCTGCGCGCGGCGCGCTCAAAGGCCTTGGCGGCGGAATGCAGATTTCCGGAACCGTAATCGATGATGGCGACGCTCATCGTGATGACCCTCCCGGTTCTGGAAACAATCCAATGATGCCGCCGGCCGGAAGCGGCGGCGGGTTCGAAAATGGCTGGCCCGGCACATTGCGGGTCGGCGGCGGGCCGCCGCGATCGACCGCCCATTGGTCGTTGACGATGCCCTGCTGTGACTTGCTCCAGCGCTCGAAGAACCGCCGCTCGGCGGTGTCTTGGTCAGCGGCGACGACGACGTCGAGCTGCCGCCACTTGCCGCGGGAGAGGGTCCAGCGGCGCAGGCTCGAGGCTTCAAAGCCCATCAGCAGCGCGACGATGATGTTGGCGAGGAAGATCGAGCGGCGACCGACACCGAGGCTGGATAGCCCCGCATCGAACGCGGCGAGGAAGACGATCCAGCCGATCAACGCCAGCCACAGCCTGTTCCAGGCCAGCCAGAACGGACCAAGGATCATCGCCCAGAAATGGAAGCCGTCGCGCACGAACACGAACTTGTCGGTCGCGCGCAGATCGGCGCCGACGGGGAAGGGAGCATGAACTGTGTAGACAGGCATTTTCGATGCCCCGCTCTCGAGATGAAGTCGATGCCGCCGACGGCGCGTGGCCGCCAAAATGGAGAGGTCAGCCGCCAAGCGAGCCCTTGGTGGAGGGGATTTCGCCCGCCGCCTTGGGATCGATCGCAACCGCGGTGCGCAGCGCCCGCGCCAGGCCCTTGAAGCAGGACTCGGCGATATGGTGGCTGTTATCGCCATATAGGGTCTCGACGTGCAGAGTCACGCCGGCGTTGATGGCGAAGGCCTGGAACCACTCGCGCACCAGCTCGGTGTCGAACTCACCGATCTTGTGGCGGGGAAATTCCGCCTTGAACACCAGGAACGGGCGGCCCGAGATGTCGATGACCACGCGCGTCAGCGTCTCGTCCATCGGCATGTGCACGCCGGCATAGCGGGTGATGCCCGCCATGTTGCCGAGCGCCTGCTTGACAGCCTGGCCGAGCGCGATGCCGGTGTCCTCGGTGGTATGGTGATAGTCAATGTGCAGGTCGCCAACCGCCTTGACCGTGAGGTCGATGCGGGAATGGCGGGCGAGGAGATCGAGCATATGGTCGAAAAAGCCGATGCCAGTCGCGATATTGGCCACGCCTGATCCATCGAGGTTCACGGAGACCTCGATGTCGGTTTCCTTGGTCTTGCGCTTGATCGTCGCGGTGCGCATGGAAAATCGGTTTCCATTCTAGCTTTGAGCCGAAAACGCCAGTCTCTTAACAGCCAAATGACGCCTTCGCTACTGCGGGAACGGCTGGCCGGGCCTCTACTTCTGCCTATGGTGAGCAAATTCGGCCCGGAACGGCCCGTTGTGCGCCCGCTCCCGACCGCTTAAATCAGCCCGGACAACGAGGGTCATTCATGCAGGATTCCCACAACAGCTCGCCGGTCTGGCACGGCACCACGATTTTGACGGTCCGCAAGGGCGGCAAGGTGGTGGTCGGCGGCGACGGCCAGGTCTCGATCGGCCAGACCGTGATCAAGTCCAACGCCAAAAAGGTCCGGAAACTCGGCAAGGGCGACGTGATCGGCGGCTTTGCCGGCGCCACTGCCGATGCCTTCACCCTGTTCGAGCGGCTCGAGAGCAAGCTGGAGCAATATCCGGGGCAATTGACCAGGGCCGCGGTCGAGCTCGCCAAGGACTGGCGCACCGATCGCTACCTCCGCCGGCTGGAGGCCATGATGATCGTGGCCGACAAGGACGTCTCTTTGGTGCTCACAGGCACCGGCGACGTGCTCGAGCCCGAGGCCGGTGTGATGGCGATCGGCTCCGGCGGCAATTACGCGCTGGCCGCGGCGAGGGCCCTTGTTGACACCGACAAGGACGCCGAGACCATCGTCCGCCGCTCCCTCGACATCGCCGCCGACATCTGCGTCTACACCAACCGCAACGTCACCATCGAAGCGCTGTCCACCGGTTAGGTCGTGGAGCCCGGCTACGCCTTCCACCCGCTGAGCGCGGCCGATTTGCCGCTGATCCGGCGATGGCTTGGCGAAGCGCATGTGCGGGAATGGTGGGGCGATCCGGATGAGCAGTTGGCACTCGTCAGCGGCGATCTCGATGAACCGGCGATGGATCAGTTCATCGTCTTGGCCGGCAACCGGCCGTTCGGCTATCTTCAATGCTATCGCCTGACCGCCTGGAATACGGGCTTCGGGCCACAGCCGGAGGGCACGCGTGGAATCGACCAGTTCATCGGCGACAGCGACATGATCGGACGCGGCCATGGTTCGGCGTTCATCCGCCAGTTTGTCGATGAACAGTTCGGCAACGGCCTGCCGCGCATGGTCACCGATCCCGATCCGCTCAACCTGCGCGCCTTGCGCGCCTATGAGAAATCAGGCTTCGTCCGTGACCGCATGGTCGAGACGCCGGATGGCACCGCGCTGTTGATGGTGCGTGAGCCGTGACCCTGACGAGCACACGCCAGAGCCAGGCCGCACTGCCGCCGCTCGCCTTCCTCGGCATCGCGCTGCTGCTGCTGGCGCTGCAGGCCTCGATCCTGTTTGCGATGGGGCGGGTGCCGATCTGCACCTGCGGTTACGTCAAGCTGTGGCACGGCGTGGTGAACAGCTCGGAAAATTCCCAGCATATCGCCGATTGGTACAGTTTTTCGCATCTGCTGCACGGGTTCCTGTTCTACGGGCTGACGTGGCTTGTGTTCTCGCGGCGGCTTGTGTGGCCTGCACGGCTGATCATCGCGATGCTGATCGAGGGCGCCTGGGAGATCGTCGAGAACTCGCCATTCATCATCGAGCGCTACCGCGCCGGCACGATCTCGCTGGATTATTACGGCGACAGCATCGTCAATTCGGTCTCGGACACGCTGTTCATGGCGCTGGGGTTCCTCACCGCACGCGTGCTTCCCGTTACCGCAACCGTCGCGCTGGGGCTCGCCTTCGAGCTCACGCTGTCGCTGCACATCAGGGACAATCTGACGCTCAACATCCTGATGCTGATCCATCCGATCGAGGCCGTGAAGCAATGGCAATCCGGTCCGCCGATCATCTGATGACCCAAAAAGCGGCTTGTCCCCGCCGGTTTCCAATCCTAGCTAAGGTGCCATGACAGATTTTTCCCCCCGCGAAATCGTATCCGAACTCGACCGTTTCATCGTCGGCCAGGGCGACGCCAAGCGCGCCGTCTCGATCGCGCTGCGCAACCGCTGGCGCCGGCAGCAGCTCACCGGCTCGCTGCGCGAAGAGGTGCTGCCCAAGAACATCCTGATGATCGGGCCCACCGGCGTCGGCAAAACCGAGATCGCGCGCCGTCTTGCCAGGCTTGCGAACGCGCCGTTCCTGAAGGTGGAAGCCACGAAGTTCACCGAGGTCGGCTATGTCGGCCGCGACGTCGAGCAGATCGTGCGCGACCTCGTCGAGGTCGCGATCGCCCAGGTCCGGGAGAAGAAGCGCAAGGACGTGCAGGCCCGCGCCCAGCTCGCCGCCGAGGAGCGCGTGCTCGATGCGCTGGTCGGCGCCAATGCGAGCTCGGCGACGCGGGAATCCTTCCGCAAGAAGCTGCGCGCCGGCGAATTGAACGACAAGGAAATCGAGATCGAGACGCAGTCCTCGGGCGGCGGCATGCCGATGTTCGAGATCCCGGGCATGCCGGGCGCGCAGATGGGCGCCATCTCGATCGGCGACATCTTCGGCAAGCTGGGCGGCCGCAGCAAGACGCGGCGACTGACCGTCGAGGGCTCGCACGAGATTCTCGTCAACGAGGAATCCGACAAGCTGCTCGATACCGATCAGCTCACGCTGGAGGCGATCAGCGCGGTTGAGAACAACGGCATCGTCTTCCTCGACGAGATCGACAAGATCTGCGCCCGCGAAGGCCGCGCCGCCGGCGACGTCTCGCGCGAGGGCGTGCAGCGCGACCTGTTGCCGCTGATCGAGGGCACCACGGTCTCGACCAAGCATGGCGCGGTCAAGACCGACCACATCCTGTTCATCGCCTCCGGCGCCTTCCACGTCGCCAAGCCGTCGGACCTCTTGCCGGAGCTGCAGGGCCGCCTGCCGATCCGCGTCGAATTGCAGGCGCTGACCCGCGACGACATGCGCCGCATCCTGACCGAGCCCGAGGCTTCGCTGATCAAGCAATATGTCGCGCTGATGCAGACCGAGGGCGTGACGCTCGACATCACCGACAGCGCCATCGACGCGCTCGCCGACGTCGCGGTCGCCGTCAATTCCACCGTCGAGAATATCGGCGCGCGCAGGCTGCAGACCGTCATGGAGCGTGTGCTGGACGAGATCTCCTTCACCGCCCCCGACCGCAACGGCGAGACCATCAGGGTCGATGCCGATTTCGTGCAGAAGCACGTCGGCGATCTCGCCAGGAACGCCGATCTGAGCCGGTTCATTTTGTAATTCGGCAGGCCCGCGCTATCAATCGGTTGTCGTCTCTGCGACAGCAGGGACCCATAACCACCGGCATTCCTTATTGGAAAAGATAGCGGCTCCAGCCTTGGCTCAAACAACATCCTGTGGTTATGGGTCCCGGGTCGCGCTTCGCTTGCCCGGGGCGACGGCGGAGTGTGGCGTGCTGCTGGTGCCACATGCTCGCTGACGTCAAGAAAAACCCCTGGCGGCTGCTGCTCGCGATCAACGCGGCCGTGATCATCGGCGTCTTCATTCACAAGGTGAAGCTGCCGCCTTACGTCCCCTACATCCATCTTGTCGTCGACTATCATTTCGGCTTCATCAAGCGCGCCCTGATCGGGGCGATCGTTGCGCTGTTCACCGCGAAGGTGCCGGTGTGGCTGGTGTTCGCGATCTCAGGAACGGCGTGGCTGGCGACGCTGGCGCTGTTCGTGCGGCTGTTTCAGAAGACGTTCGGCTTCACCGCGAAGACGCTGCCGCTGTTCGTCTTCATCGCGGGCTCGCCGTACTTCCTGAAGAATTTCATGCACACGCTCGGCCATTTCGACATCTATGGCTGTCTCTTCGCGCTGGTCCTGCTGCTGATGCCGGCGGGCTCATTGCTGTTCGTGGCGAGTGCCGCGCTGTTCTCGATCATTCTCGTGCTGATCCACCACATTCATCTCTTGATGTATGTGCCGACGATCATCACCATCGTCGTCATCAGGCATTATCTCTCGCACGGCATCACCAGAGCCAATGTCGCATTCGGCCTCGTGGCATTGCTCTGCATCGGCGCGCTGTTCTTCGCCGCGCAGTTCCTCGGCACCATGCCGATCCCGCAGGCCGATTTTCTCGCCTATCTGAAGAGCCGGATGGCCGATTCGTCACGCGAGGATCTGCTGCAGTTCGCCTACATCTGGTATCAGCCGCTCTCGAAGGAAATCTCCGACACCTGGGCTTGGCTGCCGCACAACAGCCTCGGCATTCCCGTGTTCGCGCTGCTGTTCTGGCTGCACACGCCGCTATGGCGCTTTTTCGCCGACCTGATCCGCGCCCTCGCGAGCGATCTTCACCGTCGCCTCGTCATCGCGGCCCTGATCGGCGTCAGCCTCGCCTATCTCGTGATGTTCGCGATGGTGTTCGACTATTCGCGCTGGATGTCGAGCTGGGCGGTGTGCATGGTCCTGATCCTGCACGCCGTGAAGATGCTGCCGGCCAGGCACGACACGCCGCTGATTCCGGCCGAGGACAGGAAGACAAACATCTTCGGCCTGATCATCACCCTGATCCCGCGCGTCGGAATTGTGCGGCCGTTTTAGACGGTGCGCGACCTCTCCCGCAAGCGGGAGAGGTGTAGAGCCACTAATACCTCGCCCGCCGGATCCGCACATACAGCGCGCCCTCGCCGCCGTGGCCGATGCCGGCTTCCTCGAACCCGACCACGAAAGCGCGGAATTCGGGCAGGCTCAGCCATTCCGGCACTTGCCGACGCAGCACGCCGCTTTCGCCGCCGCTGCGGCCCTTGCCGGTAATCACAAGCACGAAGGTCAGGCCATCATGATGGGCACGGTGCAGGAAACCCGTCAGCGCGCGGTGGGCACGCGTCTGGGTCATGCCGTGCAGATCAAGCCGCGCCTCGATCTCGCTGCGGCCGCGCGAGAGTTTTGTGCGTTCGCGCTTGCCGAGAGGGGCGAGCGGCGGCAACGACGGTTTTGACGGCCGCGGGGCCGAGGCCGCAGCCAGGAGTCGCGGCGACAAGGCTTGCTTGGCGACCGGCGCTGCCGGCGACGGCTCAGCGCGCGGCGCGGTGTGCAGCTTGGCCGCACGAGGCTTCCGCAGCGGCTTGACTTGCTTTGCGACGAGATCCCACAGCTCGCGATCTTCTTCGCTTAAGCCACGACGGCGCGGCGAGGGACGCGGATCCAGCACGGGCGGACGGGACGATCGCTTCATTGCTGGTGGGGACGGGTCTTCATGTGCCTGCGCGGTTCGCGGACAGGTTCTATCACAGGACGCGGCGCCGGAAGCGGCACCGGGCTCGCAACAGCGACGGTCTCGTCCTTGCCTGAGGTTGCGACGGACGCAACCGGCTTCGCCGCAGGTGCTTGCGGAAACAGTTTTGCGATCTTCTCCGACGGCCGCGGATCCGGCACCGGCAGCCTGGCTGCGCGCACATTAGGATCGAGGCTCTTCGGCACCAGCATCACGAAATGCATGGGGTGGCGCAGCCGTCCCGAGACACGGCCGGCTTCAAGCCCCGCACCAAAATAGAGATCCGCGCGGGCAGGCCCGATAATGGCGGAGCCGGTATCCTGCGCGATCATCAAACGATGGAACGGCGTCCTGGCGCGGTCGGACTCGATCGGCAGCTCGCCTTCGATGAAGAACGGCGTGCCATAGACATGCAGCGACTTGTCGACCGCGATCGAGCGGCCGGCGGTCAGCGGAATGCCTTGCGCCCCGACCGCCTCGTCCTTGTCGGACAGATTGACCTCGTGGAAGAAGATGTAGGAGCGGTTCTGCCGCCGCAGCTCCTTGGCGCCATCGGGGTTTTGCGCCATCCACTCCCTGATCTTCTGCATCGACATCTCTTCCTTCGGAATGATGCCGCGCTCGATCAGGATGCGCCCGACCGCCGTGTAGGGATAGCCGTTATAGGAATCGTAATTGAGCCGGATGGTCGAGCCGTCCTCGAACTTGATCCGCGCCGAGCCCTGGATCTGGGCGAACAAGAGATCTGTCGGGTCCTTCAGCCAGGCGATCTCCAGCCCGCGGCCGGCGATCTTGCCGTCCTCGATCTCGCCGCGGTCGTAATAGGGCACGAGCTTGCGGCGGCCGATCTTGCGATACACAGGCCCCTTGTTGGGCAGGTTGACCGAGGCCTGATTGAAGCCGCGCACGAACAGGTTGGAGGGGCGGCGATAGACCGGCACGCTGTAGATTTCGCTCTGCGTGCGCGATCCCTCCAGCACCGGCTCGTAATAGCCGGTGACGAAGCCATCGGGCTCTCCGAGGCGCGAGATGCGCAGCGGCGAAAAATTTTCCTCGAAGAAAGCCTTTGCGCCGGCATCGTCGCTCGGCTCGCGCGACTTGGCGGCACGGCAGGGTTCGCTCAACGAGCCGCCTAACGCCTTTGGTTCGAGAGCCTTGGGTTCAGGCGCGCCGGTCTGTGCGTTGATCGAGCGGCAGCTGGCGCGAAAGGTCTTGTAGGCGGCGAGATGATCGTCGTCGCTCCAGCCCTTCACGTCGGCCCAGGCCAGCGGCAGATATTGCGCGCCGGGAATTTCGAATGGGAGCGGGAGCTGCGGATAGGGCAGCGCGCGCGGCGGGATCGCGGCGACTTGGGGAGCGCGATGATGATGACTGCGGTAGTGGCGCCGCGCAGCCTCGGCACCAAGCGAAAACGAAGCCAGCACGACGAGGCCTGCGCAAAGCGCCGTCGCGCTGTTCTTCAGAAGGATCTTAATTCGCGCTTCCGGTGCCAACCAACTTCCAGTTCGGATCGCGAGAGGTGGTGTCGCGGGCGAAAGTCCAGATGTCAGTGATGTCGGCGACCTTGTCGGGATTGCCATCGACGATGTTGCCGGCCTTGTCACGGGTGACCGAGATCATCTGCGAGACGAAACGCACGGTCAGCTGCGCCGTACGGTCGCGCAGCTCGGCGCCGACCAACTCGGCCTTGTCGATCGAGACGAAACGCGTCTCGGTTTTCTGCTCGTTCTTCTCGCGGTCCTTGATCGCAGCGTCGAAGCTTTCATAGACCTCCGACGAGAGCAGGTCGCGCAGCGAGCGGCGATCGCCATTGGCAAAGGCCAGCACGATCATCTCATAGGCGCCGCGGGCGCCGGACAGGAAGTGGCGCGGTTCGAAGGTGGAATCCCGCTCGACGATGGCGTCGAGACCCTGGGCCAGTGCGGTGCCCGGCTCGGTCAGACCCTTCCAGCGGTCCGACGGCGGCGCCGGCTCCGCCGTCGGCGCCAGCGGCGGCTGATCGATCACCTTGCCCGGCATGGTCACGACGTTCTTGTCCGGGGCACCACCCAGCGCATTGCGGGCGGTGCGGTCGAACGGCGGGCGCTCGTTGCCCGTCCGCTGCCCCAGCACGCTACGCAGCCGCAGGAAAATAAAGACCGCCAGCGCAAGGAAGATGATGGTGTAGATGTCCACGTCGTATCGCTTTCTGGTCTTTACCCAAGTTTTTTTGGGCCAAGGCTTCTTTGGGGTCGCTGCCGGGAAAATCAATCCGGCCAGTAGACCGTTCCATACCGGAACAGCAAGATGACATCACCCTTTTTGGCCCGCGCGTCTCGTCCGCGGGATGTAGGCACGAAATCTGGCCCGGCCAATGGCGCCTTTTGGCACACCGGCAAGTGTAGCGCGTTTTATGCTTGAGGGGAAACCCGATCGTGGGGCGGAAATCGCGCGTCTTCAAGCGTTTAACGTGCGATTTGGTGTCCAGGCCGGGGTCAAGCGTCACAGTTCTGGGCGGAGCCCGGATCGACTCTCCGGGCGCCGTTCGTCCTTGTGGAATGAGGCGGCCCTATGTTAGCCAACCGCCGCGAAATTCAGCCCCAATCGGGTAAGGAGAGATTTTGATGACCAACGGTAACGGCACCCCTCCCGAGGCGGCCCAGGCTCCCCAGCTCAATGTGCTGGCGCAATATACCAAGGACCTGTCGTTCGAGAATCCGAACGCGCCGAGCTCGCTCCAGCAGCAGAGCCAGCCGCCCCAGATCAATATCCAGATCAATGTCAGCGCCAACAACCTCAGCGAAACCGAATTCGAGGTGACGCTGTCGGTCGAAGGCAAGGCGGAGACCGCTGGCAAGGTGATGTTCTCGTTCGAGCTGGCCTATGCGGGCGTGTTCCGCATCGCCAACGTGCCGAAAGAGAATTTGCACCCGCTGGTGATGATCGAATGCCCGCGCCTGCTGTTCCCATTCGCCCGCGAGATCATTGCCACCGCCGTGCGCGACGGTGGGTTCCCGCCGCTGATGCTGGACCCGGTCGACTTCGTCGGTCTCTATCGCCAGAACATGGAGCGGCAAATGGCCGCTCAGCAGCCGGCCGGTCAGGCCTGAGCTGTCGATCTAGCCAGCCGGAGAGGCGACTGGAGCGGCGAGATATTCGTTCCAGATCGCCTTTTCGCCCATTGTTGCGATGAAGGCCCGGTGGGCCTCGCGCTCGGCGTCTGACACCCGTGGCGCAAGGGCTACCGGCCGCTGCCGCCGCGGCGCATCGCCGGCGGTATTGACGCGAATTTCCTCGGTCTCCGACGCAAGCAGCAGCTGCGACTGCCGCGCTCCAACCAGATCGACGTAAACCTCAGCCAGAAGCTCAGAGTCGAGCAACGCGCCGTGCTTGGTGCGGTGTGAATTGTCGATCGAATAGCGCGAACAGAGATCGTCGAGCCGGTTCGACACGCCGGGATGCTTGCGCCGCGCCAGCAGCAGCGTATCGACCAGCCGCTCGCGCGGAATCGGCGCGCGCTTGATCCGGTCGAGCTCGGCATTGATGAAGCTGATGTCGAACGAAGCGTTGTGGATCACCAGCGGCGCATCGCCGATGAATGCCAGGAATTCGTCGACTACCTCATGGAATAGCGGCTTGGTCGAGAGAAACTCGGACGACAGTCCATGCACCGCAAAGGCTTCCGCCGGCATGTCCCGCTCGGGGTTGATATAGACGTGATAGGTCTGCCCCGTCGGCATGCGGTTGAAGATCTCGACGCAGCCGATTTCGACCAGGCGATCGCCGCGCAGCGGGTCGAGGCCGGTGGTTTCAGTATCGAGAACGATTTCACGCATGATTTTGAGGTGCCGTGCAGGAAGCCGTAGAACTCGGCGAATCAGGTCCGCCGCCGCGGCATCTTAACGACCTCGGCCAGGATGTACGCGATTTGCGCGCGCACCGGCTCAAGTCCGTGCGAGGTATCCACGACGAAATCTGCCCGCTTGCGCTTTTCGGCGTCGGGCATCTGCTTGGCGATGATGGCGTCGAGCTTGGCCTCGTCCATGGTTCCCCGCGCCAGCACGCGCTCGCGCTGGAGCTCTGGCGAGGTCGAGACCACGACGACGGCGTCGACCCGCTTCTCGCCGCCGGTCTCGAACAGCAGCGGGATATCGAGCACCACGACCGGCACCTTGGCCGCCTCCGCGTCGGCAAAAAATTTTTGCCTGGAAGCGCCGAGCATCGGATGAACGATCTGCTCGAGCTGCTTGATCGCGGCGGGATCGTGCACCACCCGTGCGGACAGTTTGGTCCTGTCGACCTTGCCGTTCGCGGTGGTGCCGGGGAAGGCGGCCTCGATCGCCGGCGCGGCCTCACCTTCATAGAGCTGATGGACAGCGGCATCGGCGTCGTAGACGGGCACGCCCGCCTCCGCGAACAACTTTGCGGTGGTGGATTTACCCATCCCGATCGAGCCGGTTAGTCCCAGGATCCGCATCGGCGCGCAGCCATCCCTGTCAGTTAGACCGCAACCAGCCGCTCGCGCCGCAGGAACGCAAGCAACGGCAGCAGCGGCAGGCCGAGAATGGTGAAATGGTCGCCCTCGAGGCGTTCGAACAGATGGATGCCCAGCCCTTCGAGCTGATAGGCGCCGACGCTGGTCGTGACCGCCTCGCCAGCCGCGTCGAGATAGGCTGAAAGCTCGGCCTCGGCCATCTGCCGCATGGTCATGCGAGCAATCGAGACGTCCTCAAAGACGATCTTGCCGTCATGTGCCACCGCCACGGCTGAATTCAGCTCGTGCGTGCGGCCCGCGAGATCTCGCAATTGTGCCAGCGCCTGGGTGCGGCCGGCAGGCTTGTTAAACAGGCGGTCGCCGAGCGCCAGCGTCTGGTCGGCACCGATCACATAGCTTCCCGGATGATTGGTCGAGACCGCTTTCGCCTTCTCGCGTGCCAGCAGCAGGCCGATCTCACGCGGATTCGAGAGCTTGGACGTGGCCTGAATGCCGCGTTCGTCGATGTCAGCCGTCATGGCCTTGAATTCGAGTCCGGCATTCGCCAACAGCATTTTGCGTGCGCTGCTCTGCGAGGCCAGGATCAACGGAGTTTTGCCGCGCCATAGACCCATGTCGAAAGCTATTCCGACGGCCGGTTGCGCTGGCGATCGCTGTAGAGCTTCATGATCGCGGCTGCAGTTTCCTCGATGGAGCGCCGGGTGACGTCGAGCAGCGGCCAGTCGTGCTTGGCGCTCAGCTTGCGCGCAAACGCGACCTCTTCGGTCACCGATTGCCTGTCGGTATAGGAGTCACTGCCGGATCCGGATTCGGCGCCCATCGAGAGCAGGCGGTTCTGGCGGATCTGGATCAGGCGTTCCGGCGTCGCATGCAGGCTCACCACCAGCGGCCGGGTCAATGTCTCCAGCTGCGCAGGCACTGGAATGCCCGGAACCAGCGGCACGTTGGCGGTGCGGATGCCGCGATTGGCGAGATAGATCGAGGTCGGCGTCTTCGAGGTCCGAGAGACTCCGACCAGCACGACGTCGGCTTCCTCCAGACCTTCGACATGCTGCCCGTCGTCATGGATCATCGTGTAGTTCAGCGCATCGATGCGCTTGAAATATTCGGCGTTGAGCACGTGCTGCGCACCGACGCGGCCCGTGGTTGCAGCACCCAGATAGGCTTCGAACAATTGCATGACCGGGCCGATGATCGACAGGCTCGGAACATTGATCGCCTTGCACTTGTCCTCGAGCCTGGAGACCAGATCCTTCTCCAGCAGCGTGAACAGCACGATCCCGGGCGCTTCCTCGATCTCGTCGAGCACGCGGTCGAGCTGCTTCTGGCTGCGCACCAGCGGATAGACATGCTCGACCGGCGTGACATTCGCGTACTGCGCTGCGACGGCGCGCGCGACAGTAATCAGGGTCTCGCCGGTGGAATCGGAGACGAGGTGCAGATGGAAATAATTGCTCGAGGTCGGCACAAAAACTCTTTGTATGGGGGCTGTGTGGTTTGTGGATTTCTGTGGAGCTTAACCCCTCGGAAAGGGTTGCGCGACACCAGGGGCGGGACATCTGCCAATTTTCTTCACACCGCTGCCCGCCAGAACAAATCCGACGGCCTGCCCAGAGCGAAGCGGGATTGCGCGGATAACCCCGTTGATAGGCTGCGGACATAAATGCGCAAGCCTTTGTATCAGGACCATTTATCTGGCCGGACGGGAACCGGCTCGGGACGTGTTGATGGATGTGAACAAGCGCGCGCGATCGCGCGGACGGCATTGTGTGAGTCCAATCCACGGTCACTCAGACTCAAACCTTTAAGAATCTAAGATTCTAGATTTGAGGAAGGCCCTAGGGACGGATATGTGTGCAGGCGAGACCTTAACGAGTTCTTACTATCCCCAGCCCGCCTGACGGCTGGGCGCAAAGTCGGACGCCTGACATGTTTGAAGACGTCTATCTCTGGATCAAGGCGGTGCACGTGATCGCGGTCATCGCCTGGATGGCCGGCATGCTCTATCTGCCCAGGCTGTTCGTCTATCACTGCGAAGCCGAGATCGGCTCGAAGCAGTCCGAAACCTTCAAGGTCATGGAGCGCCGCCTGCTCAAGGCGATCATCAACCCCGCCATGATCCTCACCTGGCTCGCCGGGCTGTATCTCGCCTGGGCAGGCCATTGGTTCACCTTCGGCTGGCTGCACGTAAAACTGGCAATGGTGCTGGCGCTGTCCGCGGTCCACGGCTTTTTTTCCCGCTGGCTCAAGGACTTCGCCGCCGACAAGCGCCCGCACAGCCAGAAATTCTTCCGGATTATCAATGAGGTGCCGACCGTCCTGATGATCATCATCGTCATCATGGTGATCGTGAAGCCGTTCTAGGCGAGATTTGAGGCAGGAAACGTGAACGATCGCTCAGAGCTTCGGCTTGCGGAGTGGAAAGCGATTTTCTATATTATCGATATCCCACCCAACGCAGGCGGATGTGGTTGTGTCCGAGCTTTTGAAGGCCGGACACCGCATCAGGTTTGAAGCCCCCACCGGCAGTTAACCTTGCCAGACCTGCGGACCTTACCTTCTCACGTCCGCATTTCAGAGCCTCCTCGCACCCCTCCCAAGGTTACCCCACAGGACCACCCCAATGCGGGAAATCAAACTCGAAGACCTCAAATCCAAAACGCCGGCCGAGCTCGTCTCGTTCGCGGAGGAGAATGGGGTCGAGAATGCCAGCACCATGCGCAAGCAGGAGCTGTTGTTCGCTATCCTCAAGCAGCTCGCGCTCGCCGAAACCGACATTGTCGGCCAGGGCGTCGTCGAGGTGCTCTCCGACGGCTTCGGCTTCCTCCGCTCGCCCGATGCCAATTATCTGCCGGGCCCTGACGACATCTACGTTTCGCCCTCGCAGATCCGCCGCTTTGGCCTGCGCACCGGCGACACCATCGAAGGCCATATTCGCAGCCCGAAAGAGGGCGAGCGCTATTTTGCGCTGCTGAAGGTCAACACGCTCAATTTCGAGGACCCGGAAAAGGCCAAGCACAAGGTCAATTTCGACAACCTCACGCCGCTGTTTCCGAATCAGCGTTTCCGCATGGAAATCGACGATCCGACGCGCAAAGACCTGTCCGCACGCGTGATCGATATCGTCGCGCCGATCGGCAAGGGCCAGCGCGCGCTGATCGTCGCGCCGCCGCGCACGGGTAAGACCGTGCTGATGCAGAACATCGCGCATTCGATCACGGCCAATCATCCCGATTGCTATCTGATCGTGCTCTTGATCGACGAGCGTCCGGAAGAGGTCACCGACATGCAGCGCTCGGTGAAGGGCGAGGTGGTGTCGTCGACCTTCGACGAGCCGGCGGTGCGTCACGTCCAGGTCGCCGAGATGGTGATCGAGAAAGCCAAGCGCCTGGTCGAGCACGGCCGCGACGTCGTCATCCTGCTCGATTCGATCACGCGCCTCGGGCGCGCCTACAACACCGTGGTGCCGTCTTCCGGCAAGGTGCTGACCGGTGGTGTCGACGCCAACGCGCTGCAGCGCCCGAAGCGCTTCTTCGGTGCCGCCCGCAACATCGAGGAGGGCGGTTCGCTCACCATCATCGCGACCGCGCTGGTCGATACCGGCAGCCGCATGGACGAAGTCATCTTCGAAGAGTTCAAGGGCACCGGTAACTCGGAACTGATCCTCGACCGCAAGGTCTCGGACAAGCGCACCTTCCCGGCCATTGACATCTCACGCTCCGGCACCCGCAAAGAGGAGCTCATCACCGATCCGCAGGTGCTCAAAAAGATGTACGTGCTCCGCCGCATCCTCAATCCGATGGGCACGATGGACGCGATCGACTTCCTGCTCGACAAGCTGCGCTCGACCAAGAGCAATTCGGAGTTCTTCGACTCCATGAACACCTGAGCCAGGGTGGCAGAAACATTTTGGGGCGCCCTCGGGGCGCCCCTTTTTGTTGCGCGGCTTTGCTGCGGAAAGGGTGCAGCATAACTGTCCGGCTTGGGATTCGAAGTCTGTTTCGATATATCGCTTTGATATATCTGAAAAATATCGATTCTTGTTGCGCCGATATTGCGGCTGAAGGGATTTCTGCAGCAAAATGCTGCACTTTATATTGCAGTGCAATATGGGTTGTTGCGGATTGGAACAGCCCACCAGCGTCCGCAGCCATGGCCATTTGCCTTTTCCCTCCCAGGTGGACAAATAGGCCATGCACCCGCGAGACCAGACCATCTTTGCGCTGTCGTCCGGCCGACCGCCGAGCGCGATCGCCTTGGTGCGTGTCTCCGGTCCGCAAGCTCGGCTCGTGCTGACATCGCTCGCGGGCAGGCTGCCGACACCGCGGCAAGCAAGCCGCCGCGTGCTTCGCGACGGCACGGGTGAACCGATCGACGATGCGGTCGTGCTCTGGTTTCCGGGGCCGGGCAGCGCGACCGGCGAGGATGTCGCCGAATTCCACGTCCATGGCGGCCGCGCGGTGCTCGCCGCGCTTCTCGCCGCTATTTCTCAAATTCCGAATACGCGCGCGGCCGAGCCCGGCGAGTTCACGCGGCGCGCGTTCGAGAACGGCAAGCTCGATCTCACCGAAGCCGAGGGTCTTGACGATCTCATTCACGCTGACACGGATCGTCAGCGGCGCCAGGCGCTGCGGCAGTTGCAGGGTCTGCTCGGCCATCGCGCGCGGGACTGGCGCGAGCGCATCATCGAAGCGTCCGCGCTGATCGAGGCCGGCATCGATTTTTCCGATGAAGGCGATGTGCCGGCGGAGCTGAGGGCGCCGGCGGTGAAAGCGATCCAGGCGCTTTACGACGAAATTGCAAAAGTCCTTGCAACACAGGGACATTCTGAACGCCTGCGCGACGGACTCGTGGTTGCCATCGCCGGCGAGCCGAATGTCGGCAAGTCGACGCTGATGAACCAGCTCGCCCGCCGCGAGGTCGCGATCGTCTCGCCGCACGCCGGGACCACGCGCGACGTGATCGAGGTGCAGCTCGATCTCGACGGCTACCCGGTCACCGTCATCGACACGGCCGGGATCCGCGACACCGATGATCCCGTCGAGCAGGAAGGCGTGCGCCGGGCGAGGGCGCGGGCCGACGATGCCGACCTGGTGCTGTGGCTGGTGGAGGGAGGGCATGCCGCCGATCCGGACGCGGTACGGTTGCTTCGGAGATCCGAAGAGGGCGAGCGGCCAGATGGGTCAGTCTGGATCGTGCGCAACAAGATCGACCTCGGTGGCGCCGATCCGCGCGGCGAATTCGCAATCTCGGCGAGCCGCGGCGATGGCATTGCCGAGCTGGTCGACGCCCTCGTTCAATTCGCCTCGGATTTCTTTGGGACCACCGAGGGCGGAATGGTGACTCGAGCCCGCCAGCGGGATTTGTTGAGCCAGGCGTCGGACAGCTTGCGCCGGAGCCTGGAGCTTGTAGAAGAGGGCGAAGAGCTGGCCGCCGAAGAATTGCGTGCCGCCGCCTATGCCCTGGGCCGGCTGCTCGGCCGGGTGGACGTCGAGGACGTCCTTGGAGCCATCTTCCAGAAATTCTGTATTGGAAAGTAGGGCTAGTTCTTCAATGTAGAACTAGCACTTGTTCCATTGCTTGTGTTTCACTTGAAACAGCAGCGGGGAGGTTCGACTTGTTTCACGTGAAACGGCCCGGACCCACGCCAGTCGCCGATTTGTTTCACGTGAAACGTCCGGGAGAGGAGCGCTTGCGACAAAGCCATCCAAGACGCCTCCCGCGGGGGATTCTTGGTTGCTTCGCTGCGCTCGCAATGACGTGCCCGGAGGGGTGAGCTCGATCCATTCTCTCCGCCCACCTAGCGCCCCATCTGTTTCACGTGAAACAGATCCCTCCGAATGGGCTTTCCTACTTTGCATGGGGTTGTTTCGCAGAAGCCGGTCGGGCGCGCCCCGCGGCCTCGTTTCACGTGAAACAGCCGTATATCCAGTTTCTACTTCCGGCTTTCCCCTCGCTGAGCTAGAAGTCCGCCCATGCCACAGGAGCGAGAGAGTTTCGACGTCATCGTCATTGGCGGCGGCCATGCCGGCTGTGAAGCCGCGGCTGCGGCTGCGCGAATGGGCGCCGTGACCGCGCTGGTGACGCACCGGTTCTCCACCGTCGGCGCGATGTCCTGCAATCCCGCCATCGGTGGTCTCGGCAAGGGCCATCTGGTCCGCGAGGTCGATGCCCTCGATGGTCTGATGGGCCGAGTCGGCGACGCAGGTGGCATTCAATTTCGGGTCCTGAACCGCCGCAAGGGTCCGGCAGTCCGTGGTCCACGCGCCCAGGCCGACCGCAAGCTTTATGCCGCCGCAATGCAGGCCGCGATCCGGGAGACTGCAGGCCTGTTCGTCATCGAAGGTGAGGCCGACGAACTGATCGTGGTCGAGGGCCGGGTCACAGGACTGCGCCTGGCCGATGGCCGGGAGCTTCGGGCAGGGGCTGTTGTGGTCACAACGGGCACCTTCCTGCGTGGTCTGATCCATCTCGGTGAGAGGAATTGGCCCGCGGGCCGGGTCGGCGAGGCCCCTGCGATGGGCCTTTCAGCCTCCTTTGAGCGAGCCGGGTTTACCCTCGGACGCCTCAAGACGGGCACTCCGCCGCGTCTGGACGGCTCGACCATCGACTGGTCCGCGGTCGAAATGCAGCCGGGCGACGAGCCGCCGGAGCCGTTCTCGGTGATGACCGAGCGGATCACGACTCCGCAGATCCAGTGCGGCATCACCCGGACCACCGCCGCGACCCATGAGGTGATCCGGGCCAACGTCCATCGCTCCCCCATGTACTCGGGCCAGATCAAGAGCTCCGGTCCGCGCTATTGCCCATCGATCGAGGACAAGATCGTCCGCTTCGGCGATCGCGACGGCCACCAGATCTTCCTGGAGCCAGAAGGGCTCGATGACAGCACGGTCTACCCCAACGGCATCTCGACCTCGCTGCCGGAGGAGGTCCAGCTCGCGATCCTCGCGACCATACCCGGCCTCGAGCAGGTGAAAATGGTCCGCCCGGGCTATGCCATCGAATACGATCACATCGATCCCCGGGAGCTCGATCCGACCCTCCAGACCAAGCGACTGCGCGGTCTCTTCCTGGCCGGGCAGATCAACGGCACCACGGGATATGAGGAAGCCGCGGGCCAGGGCATTGTCGCCGGCCTCAATGCAGCGCTCGCCGCCGGCGACGCTGCATTGACCGTGTTCGACCGTGCCGACGGCTATCTCGGCGTGATGATCGACGACCTCGTCACCCGAGGGATCACCGAGCCCTATCGGATGTTCACCTCGCGGGCCGAGTACCGGCTGACCCTGCGGGCCGACAATGCCGATCAGCGACTGACCGAGAAGGGGATCGCGCTGGGCTGCGTCGGCAGCGCCCGTATCAGGCACCATCGCGCCAAGATGGCTGCGCTGAACGCCGCCCGAACCCTCTCGAAGTCCCTGACCATCACCCCGAACGAGGCGATCAAGCACGGGCTATCCCTCAACCGGGACGGCCAGCGCCGCTCGGCTTTCGAGCTGATGGCCTATCCCGAGATCGGCTGGAGCCAGGTCCGCGCGATCTGGCCGGAGCTGGCGTCCATCGATCCGGTCATCGCCACCCATCTCGAGATCGACGCCAAGTACGACGTCTATCTGGAGCGCCAGAGCGCTGACGTCGAAGCCTTCCGGCGCGACGAAGGCATGGTGCTGTCGGAGGTCGACTATGGCCTCGTCCCCGGTCTCTCCAATGAAGTCCGGGCCAAGCTGGAGAAGGCGCGGCCGTTCACCGTTGGCCAGGCCAGCCGGATCGATGGCATGACACCGGCCGCGCTCGGCATCCTTGCGGCCTATCTCCGCCGCGAGGCCCGAAAGTCGTCCAAAGCAATCGCATAGGCGTTTCACGTGAAACAGCGCGGATCGGGCGGGGACAGGCCGCTATCGCGACGACCTGGAGCCGGCGAGGGCGCTCGTCATCGACCAGATCCGGCACCAGCCCGGCCGAGGATCGACAAGGCCAGCGCCAACGATCAGGCGCTCGACTCCATCATCGCCGCCGACAAGCACGCGGCACTCAAGCTCGCGCCCGTTTCACATGAAACGGAGGCCCGGCTCGATCGCTATATCGCTTTGCTCCGGGAGTGGCAGGCCAAGACCAATCTGGTCGCGCCCTCGACCCTGCCGAACCTCTGGACCCGGCACATCGCCGATTCGCTTCAGCTCGTCGATCTCGCCCCTTCTGCAAAACGCTGGGCCGACCTCGGCAGCGGCGGCGGTTTTCCCGGCGTCGTGCTGGCCTGCGCCATGGGGGGGACCCCGGACGCTCGTGTCCATCTCGTCGAGCGAATCGCCAAGAAGGCCGCCTTTTTGCGCGAAGCTGTCCGCGTCACCACGTCTCCGGGAGTCGTACATCTCGCTGAGATCGGGGATAATGTGGATAGAATCACCGGCCCCGTCGATTGCGTCACCGCGCGCGCGCTGGCTCCGCTACATCAACTCATCGGCTTTGCGGAGCCGCTGATGCGCCAGGGCGCAAAGGCGTTATTTCCGAAGGGTCAAGATGTAGAGGCTGAATTGACCGAAGCCGCTAAATATTGGATTATTCGGCCGCAACTCCACCGAAGCCGAACGGGTGACGGTTGGATCGTCGAGCTGACTTCAGTTGAACGGCGCGGGTGAGGCGCTCAGGGGTTGAGTTGGGGAATTTCGATGACCGTGATGGACGAACCGCAGCAAGACCAGGGCGCCCAGGAGAGAGCTGACCGGGAAAAAGCTGAAGTGCCGCATGGCCACCCGCGCATCCTGGCGCTGGCGAATCAGAAGGGCGGTGTGGGAAAGACAACCACCGCGATCAATCTTGGCACCGCACTCGCCGCGATCGGCGAGCGCGTCCTGATCGTCGATCTCGATCCGCAGGGCAACGCCTCGACCGGTCTCGGCATCGACCGCCGCAACCGCTCCTGCTCGACCTATGACGTGCTGATCGGTGAGGCCCCTCTGCGCGAGGCCGTCGTGTCGACCGCGGTGCCGCGGCTGCACATCGCGCCCTCGACCATGGATCTCTCCGGCCTCGAGCTCGAGCTTGGCACCACTGCCGGCCGCGCCTTCAAGCTGCGCGATGCGATCGCCTCGCTCAACAACAACGTCTCGCCGGATGCCGATTACACCTATGTGCTGATCGACTGTCCGCCCTCGCTCAACCTGCTCACGGTGAACGCGATGGCCGCATCGGACGCGATCCTGGTGCCGCTGCAGTGCGAGTTCTTCGCGCTCGAAGGTCTGTCGCAATTGCTGCAGACGGTGGAGCAGGTGCGCTCGACTCTCAATCCGAACCTGTCGATCCACGGCATCGTGCTGACCATGTTCGACTCGCGCAACAACCTCTCGAACCAGGTCGTCGCCGACGTTCGCCAATTCATGGGCGAGAAAGTCTATAAGACCATGATCCCGCGCAACGTGCGCATCTCGGAGGCGCCGTCCTACGGCAAGCCGGTGCTGGTCTACGATCTCAAATGCGTCGGCAGCGAAGCCTATTTGCGGCTCGCCACCGAGGTGATCCAGCGCGAGCGCGAGCTGCGCGTCACGCATTGATGTTGCCGGAGTGCCGTAGGGTGGGTTAGCCGAAGGCGTAACCCACCACTGTCTATCTCCGCGGAAACAGAAGAGGTGGGTTACGCTTCGCTAACCCACCCTACGATTAGAAAATTCTACGATTAGAAAATTCAGTTCTGGAGTGCTGCAGCGTGAATCCAAGGGAGCTGGCGATGGCCGATGAAGCGCGTTCGCGACTGGGCCGGGGTCTTGCAAGTCTGATCGGTGACGTCGGCGGCGAAGCCCAGCACGTCGACCGTCCGCGTGCGCAGCGCAAGGTGCCGATCGAATTCATCAAGGCCAATCCGCGCAACCCGCGCCGCACGTTTTCGGACACCGAGCTCAAGGAGCTCTGCGAGTCCATCAAGCAGCACGGCGTGATCCAGCCGATCGTGGTCCGCCCCGTCAAGGGCGCGCAGGATCGCTTCGAGATCATCGCCGGCGAGCGGCGCTGGCGCGCTTCGCAGATGGCTGGCCTGCACGAGGTGCCGATCGTGCCGGTCGACATCAGTGACAGCGATGCGCTGGAATTCGCGATCGTCGAGAACGTGCAGCGCGAAGACCTCAATCCGATGGAAGAGGCGCAGGGCTATCATGCGCTCGCCAACGAGTTCAAACGCAGCCAGGACGACATCGCGAAAGTCGTCGGCAAGAGCCGCAGTCACGTCGCCAACATGATGCGGCTGACCAAGCTGCCGGCTGAGGTGCAGGCCTTCATCGCGACCGGTGAGTTGACCGCCGGCCACGCCCGCGCGCTGATCGGCGTGCCGGATCCGCTCGCCGCCGCCAAGCGGATCGTTGCGGAGGGTCTCAACGTCCGCCAGACCGAGGCGCTCGCGCACGAAGAGGGCGTCCCGGAGCGCAAGCCGCAAAAGCCGCGCTCGACCGGGCCTAAGGAAAAGGACCCTGATACGATCGATCTCGAGAAGCGCGTCAGCGACGCGCTCGGCCTCAAGGTCACCGTCAATCATCGCGATCCCGGCGGCTCGGTCCAGATCAACTACCGCAACCTCGATCAGCTCGACGAGGTGATGAAGCGGCTGGCGAAGGGCGGGCTGTAACTCTCTCGGTGTCGTCGCTGCCTAGTGCGCAATTGCGCACGGGGGCCGGGACGACGGCGGAGTGTATGGTACGCGCCTGCGCCGACATCGGCATTGCGAGCGTAGCGAAGCAATCTAGAATCTTTCCGCGGAGGGATTCTGGATTGCTTCGTCGCAAGAGCTCCTCGCAATGACGCGGTGAGAGTCGAGCCTTACCCCCGCCGCTTCGCGTTCGCCGCGATCGCCATCAGCGTGCGCTGGGCGATGGCGGCGGCGAGCGTTGATTGCTTGCGGGTATCAAGCGCGGCGGTCGCTAGCTGTTCGATGATCGTGGCAAGCCGCGCCGCGCTGAAATTGCGAAGCGCCGTTTCGACCATCGGCTTGCGTGAAAAATGTAAGCGCGGAAATCCGCCGTCCAGCACGGCGGAGGCCGGCTGGCCGTCGGCGATCGCGAGCGCGGATTTGTGCAGCCATGCGGCCTGGCGCTGCGCGGCCGAGATGATCACGCCGGGATATGTTCCGGCGATCATGGCCTTTGCGAACTCGGTCTCGACAATGTCGGGCCGGCCGGCGAAAGCGCCGTCGACGATCGGATCGAGCTTGAGCTCGGACGCATCCGCGACCACGGACATCACGTCTTCAAGCGTGATCTCGCCCCTGCCATGGGCATAGAGCGTGAGCTTGCGCAGTTCGTTGCGCGAGGCCTGCCGGTCGCCGCCGAGGAACGACATCAGCGCGGCACGGGCATCCTGCGTGATACGCAAGTTTGCAATGCGAAGCTCATCCTCCATCAGTTTCGCGAGGTCGCGCTCGGTGTCGGGATAGCAGCCGATCGCCACCGCCGTCCTGGCCTTTTCGCAGGCCTTGCGCAGCGGCGATTCGGGCCGCAGTTCGCCGGCTTCGATGACGATGCGGCAATCCTTCACGCTCATCTCGGCCAGCGTGTCGACGCCGGCGGCAAAGCTGCGGGAGCCGGCGCGAATGCGAATGGCGCGGCGGCCGCCGAACAGCGGCACGGTCATGGCCTCGTCGACCAGACGCGACGGCTCGGCCGAGAGCTCGTCACCGTCGAGCTTCACCAGCGAGAAGGGATCGTTGGGATCGTCGACGGCGGACGCAATCAGCGCGTCGGCGCGCTCGCGCACGAGGCCGGCGTCGGGACCGTAAAGCAGGATGATCGGCCGGCCCGCATCGGGACGTGCGAGGAAGGCATCGATCTCTTTTCCGCGCAGCGCGACCATGTTGCTCAGGGTTCGTCATTCCGGGGCGCGCAACGCGCGAGCCCGGAATCTCGATCTACAATCTCTGGATTCCGGGCTCGCCCTGCGGGCGCCCCGGAATGACGGAAAAGGACTAAGAGCCCGCGGTGAAGAACGCGGCGAGCCTTGTGTTGATGTTCTCGGCAATCTCGTTGGCCGCACGATCCTCGGCGTCGCGTATCGCGCGGTTGCGGGCGAAGCGCTGATACGAGCCGGGCATGTCGTAGGACACGCGCGAGAAGGTCGAGCCGGTCATCACCGATTTGCCGGTCACGACCTCGACCAAATTATACTGGCAGTCGATGCCGTAATTCTCACTGGTCGGCAGGCCGGTCAGGGCGGAGACGATCAGCGACGATTTGGTGGTGGTGAAGCGGATATCGAGCCGATGCGTCGGCGGCATGCCGGTCGCCGAACCGTAGAGCTTGAAGGCGAGGGCGTTGCGGATCTCGACGCCGACACGGGCCTCGCGGGAGGCGTTCGGCTTGGTGACCGGCGGCAGATCGACCCCCATCAGCTTTTCACGCAAGCCGGGGGTGCCATCGGTATGCTCGGCATACATCGGCTGGAAGCAGCCGGCCGTCAGCGCCGCCAGTGTGGCAATCGCCAGCAAGCGGGCAGCGATACGGATCCTAGCCGACAACATTCACGATCCTCTTGGGGACGATGATCACCTTGCGGACGGGCTTACCGTCCAAGGCCAGTTTTACAGCATCAAGGGCCAAAGCGGCAGCCTCGATTTCCGGATTCTGGGCCACTGTTGCAACCGTGACCTCGCCCCGCTTCTTGCCGTTGACCTGGACCACCAGGGTCACGCTGTCTTCAACCAGTAAATCGCGTTCGATTTGCGGCCAATTGGCCTCGGAAACCAAGCCGGGCTGGCCCAAAACCTGCCAGCACTCCTCGGCCAGATGCGGCATCATCGGGGAGAACAGCTGGACCAGGATCTGGCTGGCCTCCCGGACCGCCCAAGCCAAATCAGGGGCCGGCTGGCCGGGACGCTGGAGCACCTCGGAAAACGAATTCGTGAACTCGCGGATATGGGCGAGGCACACGTTGAAATGCAGCCGCTCGACGCCTGATGTGACCTTGTCCAGCGCGCCGTGGGCGGCCTTGCGCAGGGCGGTCGCATCGTCACTGAAGGAACCTGGCCGGGTTGCGGGAGCGGTTTTGCTGACCTCCACGGCATCGTTCACCAGCCGCCACAGCCGCTGCACGAAGCGCGAGGCGCCCTGGACGCGCTCATCGCTCCAGATCACGTCGCGGTCGGGCGGGGAGTCCGACAGCATGAACCAGCGGGCGACATCGGCGCCATAGGTCGCGATGATGTCATCGGGGTCGACCGTGTTCTTCTTCGACTTAGACATCTTCTCGATCGGGCCGATCGTGACGTCTTCGCCGGTCGCGAGCAGGATCGCCCGGCGTCCGTTGCCGCCGACCTCGATCTTCACCTCGGCCGGCTGCACCCAGCTGCCGTCGGCCTTCTGGTAGGTCTCGTGTACCACCATGCCTTGCGTGAACATGCCGGCGAACGGCTCATCCAGCGCGAGATGCCCGGTGGCTTTCATGGCGCGGGTGAAGAAGCGGCTGTAGAGCAGATGCAGGATCGCGTGCTCGACGCCGCCGATATACTGGTCGACCGGGAGCATGCGGTTGGCGATTGCGGGCGTCGTCGGCGCTTTCTCGTTCCAGGGATCGGTGAAGCGCGCAAAGTACCAGGACGAATCCACGAAGGTGTCCATGGTGTCGGTTTCGCGCTGCGCCTTGCCGCCGCATTTGGGACAGGTAACGTGCTTCCAGGTCGGATGATGGTCGAGTGCATTGCCGGGCTTGTCGAAGCTCACGTCTTCCGGCAGCACCACCGGCAATTGGTCATCAGGCACCGGCACCACGTCGCATGTCGGACAGTGGATGACCGGAATCGGGCAGCCCCAATAGCGCTGGCGCGAAATGCCCCAGTCGCGCAGGCGGAAATTGACCTGGCGCTCGGCGACCGGCGCATTGCCGCGCATCTCGCTTTCGAGGCGCCTGGCGACCTCTTCCTTTGCCTGCTCGATGGTCATGCCGTCGAGGAAACGCGAATTGATCATGCGGCCGTCACCGTCATAGGCGGTGTCGGTGATGACGAAGGATCTGGGATCCTGGCCTTCGGGACAGACGACCGGCGTATTGCCGAGCGCGTATTTGTTGACGAAGTCGAGGTCGCGCTGATCATGCGCGGGACAGCCGAAGATCGCGCCCGTGCCGTATTCCATCAGCACGAAGTTGGCGACATAGACCGGCAGCTTCCAGTTCGGGTCGAACGGGTGCACCGCGCGGATGCCGGTATCAAAGCCCTGCTTCTCCGCGGTGTCGATGATCGATTGCGCCGTGCCGATCTTCTTGATGTCGGAGATGAACTCGGCGAGATCAGGGTTCTTCGCGGCGGCCGCCTGCGCCAGCGGATGATCCGCCGAGATCGCCATGAATTTCGCGCCGAACAGCGTGTCCGGGCGCGTCGTGAAGATCTTCAGCTCGCTCTCGCCGGCGGGCGTCGTCGCCTGATCCAGCGCGAAGCGGATCAACAGGCCTTCCGAGCGGCCGATCCAGTTGCGCTGCATCAGCCTGACCTTGTCGGGCCAGCGGTCGAGGCTATCCAGCGCCGACAGCAATTCCTGCGAGTACTTCGTGATCTTGAAGACCCACTGGCTCATTTCGCGCTGCTCGACGATTGCGCCCGAGCGCCAGCCACGGCCGTCGATCACCTGCTCATTGGCGAGCACGGTCATGTCGACCGGATCCCAATTCAGCTTGCGCTTCTCGCGCTCGGCAAGGCCCGCGGCGAGCATATCCAGGAACATCTTCTGCTGATGCTTGTAGTAGCTGGGGTCGCAGGTCGCGAATTCGCGTGACCAGTCCAGCGACAGCCCGATCGAGCGGAGCTGCTTCTTCATCGCGGCGATGTTGTCGTAGGTCCAGGCCTTGGGTGCGACCTTGCGCTCGATGGCGGCGTTCTCGGCCGGCAGGCCGAAGGCGTCCCAGCCCATCGGGTGCAGGACGTTGAACCCCTTGGCGCGCATGAAGCGGGCCAGCACGTCGCCGAGCGTGTAGTTGCGGACATGGCCGATGTGGATGCGCCCGGAGGGGTAGGGGAACATCTCCAGCACATAATATTTTGGCCGCGAATCGTCGTTCTTCGAGACGAAGATCGCCTGTTCGTCCCATTTGCGTTGCCAGCGCGGTTCGGCGTCGCGGGCGTTATAGCGTTCGGAGGTCATGGAATCGTTGCGTTTTCGTGGTTTCGGCGGCCTGAAGAGGCCGGACTAGGCCATAGAAGTCCTCGGGGGGTCAATGGGTTGCCGTGGCGAGCGGCCACTCGCAATCCTGCTCCGCAAAACTACGGATATGGGTGTTGGGATCGGATTAAGGGCTCGGTGCGAGGTTGGTCGCCAATAGTGTACCCTGCGTCAGGCAATGGCCTCAGATTTCGACGATCCCGACTACGACTATGCCGCGTCCGTCGCCGGACCGGCGGTGCGGACCATGGCCGAGCAGCGGATTCCGCCGACGCCGACCGATTTTGCGATCTGGTTCCAGTACCACGCCAGCAGCCATAATGACCTGCGCAACGCCATCGACCTGCTGATTGACACAACCGTCCCTTCGACGTCAGGACCAACGATCAGCCAGGTGGCTGGAGCCAAAGCGCGATGACGATTCAACCCAATCTCATCGCGCTTTAGGCGCTCGCCGCAATCACCATACCCGCCGTGCCTTTCTCGATCGCTTGCACGCCGTGCTCGACGACATTGTTGCGGCCGCGATGCTTGGCGGCATAGAGCGCCGCGTCAGCGGCTTCGATCAGATCGCCGGGACGCAGCGACTCGTTCGGTCGGGTCGCAGCGACGCCGATTGAAACGGTGACGACCATGTGGGCCGAGGTGATGTGCGGCATGCAGAGTCTCAGCACGGCCGCGCGCGCCTGCTCGCCGATCGCGACTGCGCGCATCACGTCGGTGTTCGGCAGCAGGAGACAGAACTCCTCGCCGCCGTAGCGCGCGGCAAAGCCCATCGTATCGGCAGCGATGTCGGACAGCGACTCGCCGAGGCGCGTCAGGCAGGAATCGCCCTCGAGATGGCCGTAGGTGTCGTTGAACAGCTTGAAATGATCGACGTCGATCATCAGCAGCGCCAGCTCGCTGCCATATTGCTGCGCGCGCATCCATTCGAAGTCGAGACGGCTCTGGAAGCCGCGGCGGTTGGCGAGCCCGGACAGCATGTCGATCGACGCCATCACTGTCAGTCGATCATTGGTCGCGATCAGCTCGCGTTCGCGCTGGCTGAGCTGCGCCGCCATCGCGTTGAAGGCGCGCGCCAGCGGCACGAATTCGGAAGGAAGGCTCTTGCGGGCGGCGCGGGCCGACAGATCGCCCTCGCCGAGACGCTTGGCCATGTCGGCAAGCATTTCGATCGGCTTGATCACGAGCTTCTCGGCGGCGATCAGCGCACCGAGCAGCACGAACATCACGACGAAAGCGAGCTGGAGATAGGCGGTGCGGATGTCGCGGCTCACCGCCGCGGACACTTTGTCTTCGTCGATGCTGGCGATCAGGCGGGCATTGGTGCCGGCGATGCGGATGAAGCTGACCGCGCGCTGCGAGCCGTCAGCGGCAAGGAACGACAACGAGCCTTCGTCCTGGTTGGAGCGCAAGGCCAGGTCGGCGATCGCCGACATCAGCGGCATGTCGTCAAGGGGCCGTCCGACGGCGCTGTGCTGGTCGGCGGGTGCGGCCAGCACGGTGCCGGTGCTGTCGACCAGCACCGCGGTAATGCCGACGCGGCCGCCGAGATTGTTCATCACCTTCGACATCCAGTCGAGATTGACGGTTGCGAGCACGACAGCGTCCGCAACGCCGCTGAACGCGGAAACCGGATAGACCGCCATGACGGTCGGTGCCTGCACCGGGCGCGACAGGATGAAGTCGGACAGCACGAACCGGCCGGTCTCCTGCGCCTGCTGGAAATAAGGCCGGTCGGAGAGGTCGAGGCCGACATACATGTTGTTGGTCGCACACTGGATGCGACCGTCCTGGCCGGCGATCAGGAGTGTGCGGATCCAGGGCAGGCTGGTCGGCAGGCTCGCGCGCAGCACGTCGCAACTCTTGCTGACACCGCCGGCGGAGGCGCGGATGAAGGCTTCCGATTTCAGGATGGTCTCGACCGACGAGATCACCTCACGCTGCGCATCGGCGCTGTGCCGTGCGACGGTGGTGAATTCGGCCGTGGCCTGCGCGATCTGCCTGGTGCGGGTGTCCTCAAGCGAGCGGATCCGCTCGAGCATCAAGGGCGCGACCAGAATCACCGCGAGCAACGCAAGCCGGGCCCTGATGCCGAGGACCTGCTTGAGTTTTACGCGCTTACGGTTGAAACTGACGTTTGCCATCTTCGTTACCCACCCCATGGGCAAGGTAAAGCGAAGGGTTCAAAAAGCCTTTCTTGAACTCGGTAAAATTGGAACTACCTCCTGAAGTCACGGCCCAACCGACATCATGACAGACAACAACGCCGCGCCGGTAACCGGCGATTCATCAAATGCGCTTGCCGCGGTCGAGGCGGAAATTGCACGCGCCTGCAAGGACGCGCGGCGCGATCGCGCCTCGGTGACGCTGATCGCGGTGTCCAAGACGTTCTCGGCGGATGCAATTATGCCGGTCATCGGCGCCGGACAGCGCGTGTTCGGGGAGAATCGCGTGCAGGAGGCCAAAGCCAAGTGGCCGGCGTTAACGTCTGCTTACCCTGATATCGCGCTGCATCTCATCGGTCCGCTGCAATCCAACAAGGCGAAGGAGGCGGTCGCGCTGTTCGATGCGATCCATTCGGTCGATCGTCCGAGCATTTGCCAAGCGTTAGCCAAAGAAATCGAATCCCAGAACAAGCACCCGCAACTCTTCGTCCAGATCAATGTCGGCGAGGAGCCGCAGAAGGCCGGCGTCGCACCCGGCGAGGCCGACGCCTTCCTCAAGAGCTGCCGCGACACCTATGGCCTGACGATATCAGGGCTGATGTGCATCCCGCCGGCGGATGAGCCGCCCGCGGCGCACTTCGCGCTCACCGCCAAGATCGCCGCGCGCAACGGCCTGACGAACCTCTCGATGGGCATGAGCGCTGATTATGCGACTGCCATCATGCTGGGTGCCACCCATGTGCGCGTGGGCAGCGCGATCTTCGGGCATCGGTAGGAGCCGTTTGCGACGATCGTGCCCGCCAAAGACTCTTGATTTCGTCATTGCGAGCGTAGCGAAGCAATCCAGAGTCCCTCCGCGGAAAGATTCTGGATTGCTTCGCTTCGCTCGCAATGACGGTGGAGAGAGGTGCGCCTATTCGAACCCCACCGACACCTTCCCCAGCACACCAAAATCCGCCGCAAAATGATCGCCGGCCTGGATCGGCAGCGGCGGATGGCAGGTGCCTGTCGTCACCACCTGCCCTGCCCGCAAGGTGATGCCGAGCTCGCGCAGTTCGTTGGCGAGCCAGGCGAGCGCGACGCGGGGATCGCCGAGCACGTTCTTGCCGTGACCGAGATAACGCTCGCCGCGCAGCGTGATCTGCGGCCGCTCCTCGACGAGATCGATCGCGCGCCAATTCGCAATCGCTGCCGGCCCCAGCACGAACAGATGCGCGCAGGCATTGTCGGCGATCAGCTGTGCCTCGCCCGCGCTGGTGAAATCGCTGAAGCGTGAATCCGGAATTTCGATAGCGGGATGCAAGGTGTCGACGGCGGCAAGCACTTCATCGGTGCCGAAGGGCGAAGACCGCGGCGCCAGGTCGCGTCCCATGCGGAAGCAGAATTCCGGCTCGCCGACGCGCATCGAATTGCCCGTCATCGAGGCGGTACCGCCATCGGCGATCACGGTCTCGCTCATGATGCGGCCGGCCAGCGGCCCTGCAACATTGATGTGCCTCTGCCCGGCTTCGCTCGTGGCTGCGATTTTCCAGCCGAACAGGCTTCCGAGCGATTGGTTTTCGAGCACGGCCTGCACGGCGTAAGCCTCGGCCCTACTCCGCGGCCGCAGCCGCGCCTCCAGCGCGTCGAGCTTGCTGCCGTCACGCCAATGTCGAACGAGGACACGCGAAGCGGCTTCGATCTGATCCTTGTCGAGCATGTGTCCTCACCCGATGATGATTCTTGTTCTTGGTCCTATCCGCCGCAGCAGCTGCAGCATGGCCGCTCGTGTCATGGAGACGCAGCCTGCGGTCGGGCCGAAATTGTCGCGCGCCAGATGCAGGAACACCGCGCTGCCGCGGCCGGCGATGCGCGGGCATGTGTTGTGATCGATCTCGATAATGAAATCATAGAGATGGTCGGCGCGCTTCAGCCGGTCACCGCCCTCGCCCTGCCCGCGCCGGATCCACTGGTTGTAATGGCGGTCACCGGGATCCTCGCACCAGGCGTCCGTGTCGGTGATGATGCGCGCCGGCAGAAACGTCCTGGGACGGCTGTGCCGGTCGCCCCGCCACCATAATTGCCGGGGCCGAAAGCTGCCCCTGGGAGTGCCGCCATCGCCTTCGCGCTTGTTGGCCAGAATGCCGCCGCGCCCCAGCGCCACCGCAATTGTCAGGCTGCCGGCCGTCAGCCAGCCCCTGCGCGGATTCCCGGCGGCAGGCTTAACGCGGATCGCGGAGAGTGGTCCGTTGCCTCGATTCCCGGTGTAACTGACTGACACAGCTTTGTTTTTCATGTGAAATCGCGATGTCGAATTCATTACAGGACATTCATCAAACCGTCCTGCTATTCTAGGTTAGAGTGTTTCCGGCTTGTGAATCGGTAGCAGCCCACTACTTCAACACGAACAACAATAAAAACAGCGACCCCTAAACTTTCCCATCACGGCTGGGTGCGGCATGCATGCGCGCCTCGCCGGACTCCAAAAGGATGATCCCCCATGGCCAATGCCCGCAAGATCCTGATCGTGGATGACGATACCGATCTGCGCGATACGTTGGTGGAGCAATTATCGCTACACGAAGAGTTTGAAGCCTCCGCCGTCGATACCGGCGCCAAGGGCGCCAGCGCCGCAAAAGCCAACGCCCCTGATCTTGTTCTGATGGATGTCGGCCTCCCCGACACTGACGGCCGCGAGGTGGTCCGCTCCCTGCGCAAAGGCGGCTTCAAGGCGCCGATCATCATGCTGACGGGGCACGACACCGATTCCGACACGATTTTGGGCCTGGAATCAGGGGCCAACGACTATGTCGCAAAGCCCTTCCGCTTCGCCGTGCTGCTCGCCCGCATCCGCGCCCAGCTGCGCCAGCACGAGGCCAGCGAGGACGCGGTGTTCTCGGTCGGCCCCTACTCCTTCCGCCCCGGCTCCAAGATGCTGACCGCGGCCAATGCCCGCAAGGTCCGCCTCACCGAGAAGGAGACGGCGATCCTGCGCTTCCTCTACCGGGCCGGCCAGATGCCGGTCTCGCGCGAGACCCTGCTCCAGGAGGTCTGGGGCTACAATTCCGGCGTCACCACCCACACGCTGGAAACCCACATCTACCGCCTCCGCCAGAAGATCGAGAAGGATGCCGCCAACCCGGAGATCCTGGTCACGGAAGCCGGTGGCTACAAGCTGGTGCCGTGATACGTTCCAGGAACGCGCGATTCGTCGTAAATTGGCGCGTTCCTCGAGCCTCGGACCGGAATGTCAATCGACGATGACGTAGCGCTGCTTGAGCGTGTCCCGACACTGCGCCTGTTGGGAGACGCCTCGTTGCGCATGCTGGCGATCGGCTCCGAGCAGCGCGACTTCGTCCGCGGCGACATCCTGTTCAATCTCGGTGACGACGCCGACGCCGGCTTCGTGGTCCAGCGCGGCGCCTTTCGCGTCGATGACGGCGCCGGCGCCGAGATGATCGCAGGTCCCGGCACGCTGATCGGCGAGCTCGCGCTGGTCGTGCCGATGAAGCGGCCGTCCGGCGCGGTGGCGCTGGAGAACTCCTCCGTCATCCGCGTCGCACGCAGCCTGTTTCAGCGCGTGCTCGAGAGCGATCCCGCCGCTGCGGTGCGCCTGCGCGACGAATTCGCCATCCGCTCCAGCCAGATCGCCAGCGATATTCTGATGGCGGGTTCGAAGCTGAGCACCTGAGATCGCTCCCAGCTCTCTTGAGCTCATCCCTTGTTGAAGGCATAAAGCGCGGTGCGGTCGTCCTGATAAAGAAGTTGCAATCCCGGCAGAATTGCCAGCTGCGATGCGTCGATGTCGAGCAACCAGACATAGTCGAAGCGCTCGCGCGGGATCTGCGCGATCCTGTGCGCCAACACGGCGCTCAGATCGCCATCGCAGTCGCCCGGGGGCAACTGGATGTATTGCGACGGATCAGCGTTGAAGTCGGTGCCGCGGGCACGGAGTGGCGTCAGCAGCTGCTGGCCGCCCGATGCGTCCCATTGTGAATTGACGAAGGCGTCCCGTCGCGCGATGGCAAGCGATCCAAGATGCGCCGCACGCGGTGCGCGCCATTGCTCGCAAATCGGCGGTCGCGTCAGGACCGCAATGCTCGCGCCGCGCGGGACGTCATTCAGGGCCTGCAGATGCCGCTCGAAACCGGCATCGTAAGCCGCAAACCCGACGGTCATCGCGACGATCCGGACAGCGAAAACGGCCAGCGCCAGGCCCGCAACGATGGCCGAGCCGCGCGGCCTGTGGCGGAGCGGTGCGATGGCGGCCAGGCCCAGGATGAAGACGATCGGCCATAGCCGGACATCGGCGTAGACCGAGCCGAACATTTGGCTTGGCATCAGCAGGATCAGGATCAGGAAGGTCGCCGCGCCGACCAGCAGGGGCGGATTCGCCCTGGCGTCACGGCTGCGCATCCCGAGATAGATGAGACCAATGGCCAGCAGCAGGCTCAGCGTGTCCAGCCAGATGTTCTGATCGCGCAGTGTCCACAGCAATCCAAGAGTCTTGGTCGCCATGTCGAGGAAGTGACCCGACGAGGCGCCGCCAGTGTCTTGCCGCCAGACGACCGTCAGCACGGCGGGGATCATGACGGGCCAACAACGTCGCAGAATCGCAAGCACCATGGCCGGCCATGCGCTCGGCGCGCGCGTCCAGTTGCAGCACAGCTCGAAGGCGCCGACGAGGACGACCAGGATGACCCAGCCATAGGCGTGAGCGAGCCAAACCAAACAGGCGGCCGCAGCGAACAGCAGGGGACGCATCACCGGGCTCTGCTTTCGAGCGGCTTCGACCCAGGAGGCGAAGACGTGCAGCGCCAGGGAAGAGCCGAGCCAATAATTCACGAAGCCGAGTTGGAACGGATAGGCCATCGCGAACCAGACGGCCGCGATGGCGAAAGGCGTCAGCTCTCCGTGCATCGTGCGGTTGATCCGCCCGATCGCCCAGATCATGAGAACAGGAAGCGCCAGCGCAATCAGCCAGGCAGCGCGTTCGAGACCGAATAGATGCGCCAGCGGCACGATCAGCAGCTCAACGCCGAGGTTGCCGACCAATTGCCAGTGAAAATCCCAGTTCTGCTGAAGCGCCGGGGAGTCCGCCAGATGCAGCTGCACATGGTAGCGGCCGACATGCGCGAGAAGGTCGATCAGCGGCGGCGTGTGCACGAACCAGAAGGGTACCGTGCTCAGCAGCATCAAGCCCGGCAGGACAAAACGGGAATTCCACCACGCGTTATCAGGTGGCTTTGTGGGGTCTGACGGCGCGTGCGTACCCATCGTCTTCTCCGCGGGTCAAAGCGTTTAGACGTCGAGCGTCACCGTCACGGGGACATGGTCCGACGGCCGCTCCCAGCTCCTTGCGTCGCGCAAAATCCTGAAATCCTGCACCGCGTCTTTCAGCGCGCGCGAGACCCAGATGTGGTCGAGCCGCCGGCCGCGGTCGCCGACGGTCCAGTCGGCAGAGCGATAGCTCCACCAGGTGTAGACCTTTTCCGACATCGGAATGCGGTCGCGCGCGACGTCGACCCACTCGCCGGCTTCAAGCGCCGCCTTCAGCTTTTCGGTTTCTACAGGCGTGTGCGAGACGACTTTCAGCAGCTGCTTGTGCGACCACACGTCGTTCTCGTGCGGCGCGACATTGAGATCGCCGACCAGGATGTGACGATCCTGCCCGCGCGGATGCAGCGGCTCGCAGGCCTTCATCTCGTCGAGGAAGCGAAGCTTGTGGTCGAACTTTTCGTTCAGCGCCGGATCGGGAATGTCGCCGCCGGCGGGGACGTAGAAATTATGCAGCACGAGCGGCTTTGCGATATTGGCCCTCTCGCCGAACGACACCGAGATATGGCGCGAATCCACCTTGTCGCAGAAGGTGCGGATATCGGTGGACTCGAACGGAATCCTCGAGACGATGGCGACGCCGTGATAGCCCTTCTGTCCGTTCAGCGCGACATGCTCATAGCCGAGCCGCTTGAAGCGCTTCAGCGGAAAGGCATCGTCGATGCATTTGGTCTCCTGCAGACACAGCACGTCCGGCCGCGCGCTTTTGAGAAATTTCGCGACCAGATCGATGCGCAGTCGCACCGAATTGATGTTCCAGGTTGTCAGGGAAAGACGCATGGGAGTTGCGTCTTAGCATGGATTGGCGTGGGCGGCAGTTTGTAGGGTGGATTAGCGAAGCGTAATCCACCGACTTGCTTTCCGCGGAGGCAGAAGCGGTGGGTTACGCCAAGCGATTGCGCTTTGCGCAATCGCAGGGCTAACCCACCCTACGTACCGTCAACCCGGCGACGGCACGTTGTAATTGGTGAAGTCGATCTTGAACATGTTCGGATCGAGCTTCTTGGTGGTGTCCAGATTGTAGACCGCGAATGTGGTGTCATAGCCTTGCGGATCGGTCACGGTCCATTGCTTCAACTGGCCGTCCTTGGCGCCGAGCATCAGCAGGAGGCGGCTGGTGCCGACCAGCGCCTGCTTCTCCTCGATGGTGACGCTGATGAAGAGGTCGTCGGCGGAGACGTTGACGACGTTGGTGTCCTTCATCAGGTCGATGCGATCGGACAGCAGGAAGCGGAGCGGCGTCTGCGACAGCGGATAGACGTCCTGCGTCGCAAGCTTGCGATCGCGCACCACGACGGAGGATCCATCGGCGACGATGTCGATCGGGCTCGGCGGATCATATTCAACGCGCATCTTGCCCGGTTTCTGGATGTAGAAATCGCCCTGCGTCTTGCTGCCGTCGGGGCCGACCTGGACGAAATTTCCGACCAGTGTCTGCAGCGAGGAGAGATACGCACTGACCTTGGCCGCCTGCGCCTTCTGCTTGTCGTCGAACGTCTGGAAGATGCTGCTCGGCACGTTGCGGCGCGGATCCGGAATGATCGGATTCGGTGGCGCTTGCGTTGCGCCTGAGATCGCCGGTCCGCCCGATGGCGGAGCGGCGTCACGCGCCTTCGGCGCCGGCTTCGGCACGGGGACCGTCTGCGCGACCGACGCTACGGTCATCGTCGCGGCGGTGACGAGAAGCACGCCGGCCACGCGCGCGCTGCGCGCGGCGAGAGAGGCTGCGAATCCAAGGTCCGGATGTCTGGTCAACGCGTCGTCCTAACGTGGCTGGCGCCGTTTTAGCGTGATTTCGGGCAAAAGCAGAGATCGAATTTGCGTGAGAATGGCATTCGGAGGCGGGTGGGCTCCTTGCCTCACATATGACTGTCTTCTTCCTCGACCAGAATCTCGCGTTTGCCGGCGTGATTGGCAGGTCCGACAATGCCTTCCAGTTCCATGCGCTCCATCAGCGATGCAGCACGGTTGTAGCCGATTTGCAGGCGGCGCTGGATGTAGCTGGTCGAGGCCTTGCGGTCGCGCTTGACGATCGCGACGGCCTGCTGGAACAGATCGCCGCCACCATCCGCACCCATGCCGCTGGCGTCGAACACGGCGCCGCCATCTTCGTCCTCGGTTGGCTCTTCGGCTGTGACTGCTTCCAGATATTCCGGCTGGCCCTGCGTCTTGAGATGACGCACCACCTTCTCGACTTCCTCGTCCGAGGCAAACGGTCCGTGCACGCGGCTGATGCGGCCGCCGCCGGCCATGTAGAGCATGTCGCCCTGGCCGAGCAGCTGCTCGGCGCCCATCTCGCCCAGAATGGTGCGGCTGTCGATCTTGGAGGTGACCTGGAAGGCGATGCGGGTCGGGAAGTTCGCCTTGATAGTGCCGGTGATGACGTCGACCGACGGACGCTGTGTCGCGAGGATCACATGCAGACCGGCGGCGCGCGCCATCTGCGCGAGGCGCTGCACCGCGCCTTCGATGTCCTTGCCGGCGACCATCATCAGGTCGGCCATTTCGTCCACGATGATGACGATGTAGGGCAGCGGATCAAGCGAGAGCTTCTCTTCCTCGTAGATCGCCTTGCCGGTTTCCTTGTCGAAGCCGGTGTGCACCGTGCGCGTCGGCTCTTCGCCCTTGGCCTTCAACTCGAGCAGGCGCGTGTTGTAGCCGTCGATGTTGCGCACACCGAGCTTGGCCATGTTCTTGTAGCGCTCTTCCATCTCGCGCACGGCCCATTTCAGCGCGACCACCGCCTTCTTCGGGTCGGTCACGACGGGCGTGAGCAGATGGGGAATGCCGTCATAGACGGAGAGTTCGAGCATCTTCGGATCGACCATGATCAACCGGCACTGATCGGGGCGCAGCCGGTAAACCAGGCTGAGGATCATGGTGTTGATCGCAACCGACTTACCGGAGCCGGTGGTACCGGCGATCAGCATGTGCGGCGTGCGTGCGAGGTCGATGATGACGGGATCGCCGCCGATGGTCTTGCCAAGGCAGAGCGGCAGCTTCGCGACCGTGTCGGTGGCCTCCTTCGCCACCAGCAATTCGCGCAGGTAAACCTTTTCGCGGTGCGCGTTCGGCAGCTCGATGCCGATGGCGTTGCGGCCGGGCACGACCGCGACGCGCGCCGACAGCGCGCTCATCGAGCGGGCGATATCGTCGGCAAGGCCGATCACGCGGGATGATTTGATGCCAGGTGCGGGCTCGAGCTCGTACAGCGTGACGACGGGACCCGGATTGGCCTTCACGATCTCGCCGCGGACGCCAAAGTCCTGCAGCACGCCTTCGAGCGAGCGCGAATTGGTCTCGAGCTCGGCCTTGCTGAGCGGCTGGCGATCACCGGCCTTCGGCGCGGCCAGCATGGAGACGGAGGGAAGATCGAACTTGTCGGAGCCCTTCTTGGGCGCCGCCTTCGGCGCAGCCTTCTTGCGCGATGCGCGCGCGGGCACCTCTTCCTCTTCTTCCTCGACGTCTTCTTCGTGCTCGTCCTCGTCCTCGTCCTCTTCGTCTGCAGCCTGCGGCGAGATCGAGGGCGCGGCGCGGCTGCCACCAAGATTAGGCTCCTGCCGACTGAACGAAACCGGCTTGGTCCTGGTGCCGCTTGAAACCAGCGAGCGATAAGCAGCCCCGCACAGCCAGATCAGGCGTGCCTTGGTGCTCATCAGCGCATGGAACAGAAAGCCCAGCGATACCGAACCGCGATCGCTGTCCTCGTCGTCTTCGAGCGGCTTGTCGTCGTCCTCGATTTCCGCAAATTGCTCGTCATGCTCGCGGGCGCCGAAGCCGCAGGCGATCAGGAAGGTTGCGGCCAGCGCCACGAACAGGATGGCGCCGAGCACGATGCGATAGATCGCGCCGGGCGGCCCGAAGATCACCGCAGGCGCGCGCACCAGCGCATCGCCAACGACGCCGCCGAGCCCGGTCGGCAGCGGCCAGGCGCCGCCATGCGGCCAACAGCTGACAAAGCCGGCCGCGATCACCGTGCAGAGAATCCATGAGCCGAGCCGCAGCGCCTCGCGGTCGAACGGGCGGTGGGTCATCATGCGCCAGCCCCACACCGCGACCGTCAGGATCAGCATGATGGCGCCGAGGCCCAGGATCTGCATCGCGAGGTCGGCGCCGATGGCGCCGGCATAGCCGAGGACATTGTGGATCGGCCGTGAGGTCGCGTGGCTGAGGCTCGGGTCCTGCACCGACCAGGTCATCAACGCGGCGGATGCGACGCCCGAAAGCGTGACCAGGCCAAAGCCGGTCAGCTCGCGCAAACGCCGGCTCAGCGCTTCGCGGATCGAAGGCGGCAGATGGCCGACCAGGGGAATCACACGTTCGATTGCCGACATGCTCATGGGCCCTGCCTAACCCAGAGTTTCGACCAGCCGGTGCAGCGCCTGCGCCGTGGTCTCACTGTCCTGCACCAGCGCCAGGCGGATGTAGCCGGCACCGGGATTGAAGCCGTCGGGCTGAAGCCGCGCCAGATAGGAGCCGGGCACCACGCGCACGCCGGCCTCCTTGAACAACTTGAGAGTCACGGCGACATCGTCGCCGATCCCTGACGTGTTGAGCCAGACGCAGAAGCCGGCATCAGGCCGGCGATAGGCGTAACGATTGCCGATGATCTGGTCGGCGAGATCGAACTTGATCCGGTAGAGCCTGCGGTTCTCCTCGACATGCGCCTCGTCGCCATAGGCAACGGTCGCGACATGCTGCAGCGGCACCGGCACCTGGGGAGCTGCGATGTTGCGCAGCTCCAGGAACTTGCCGATGAACGTCTTGTCGCCGGCGGCGAAGCCGACGCGCAGGCCCGGCAGGTTGGAGCGCTTCGACAGCGACTGGAACGCGGCGACGCGGGTGAAATCAGGCCCTGCGCATTCGAGCGCGCTGCCCGGCGCCTGGCGGGTGTAGATCTCCGAATAGCACTCGTCGCTGAGGATCATGAAGTTGTAGCGATCGGCGAGGCTTTTCAGGCGGGTGAGATAATGGCGCGAGGCGACCGAGCCCTGCGGGTTGGCGGGCGAGGCCAGATAGAACGCCACGGTGCGCGCCAGCGTCGCCTCGTCGATGGCATCGAGATCGGGCAGAAAGCCGTTTTCGACCGTGGTCGGCAGGTAGACCGGCTCGCAAGCCGCTGCGCCAGCGCCGGCGCCATAGACCGGATAGAACGGGTTCGGCATCAGGATGGCGGGCTTGCCGGGCTTCGGCCCGACATAGCGCCCCGCTGCGATCGCAGCGAGGAAGAGCCCCTCGCGGCTGCCATTGAGCACGAGAATCTCGCTCTTGGGGTCGAGCGCGCGCGGTAGCTTGAAACGCGATGACAGCCAGGCGCTCGCAGCGTTGCGGAACGGCTCCATGCCCTGGTTCATCGGGTAACGGCCGAAATCGGCGATGTGCTTGGCCAGCACCGGGCCGACGAAGTCAGGCACAGGATGCTGCGGCTCGCCGACCGCCAGCGAAATCAAGGGCTTGCCGGGCTGATGCGGCGCCAGCAACTCGTTCAGCCGGACAAAGGGCGAGCGTTGGTTGTCGGAGCTTCCACTGGCCTGCGGCGCACGGGATGAAGCGGTCATGACCATTCTGGGCGCCAGTACTCTCGGAACGGCCGGTCGCGCGCTGCGCGCCGGCGGGAAAGCGGTTCAGTTCACCATAGATAGGGCGAGGTTAAGACGCGATTAACCATCGGCGGGCCGTTCCGTCCAGAGCCGGAAAAATGAGGCCGGATAACAACGGGATGGCGGGCCGGTCACCTCTCCCGCTTGCGGTAGAGGTCGCGCGCAGCGCGGCTGAGGGCTTTCTCCTCCGGGGGGCTCTCACGGCCTGTCCCACCGCGGAGGCACCCTCTCCCATAGCCGATGCTTTGCATCGGCGTTCTTTTTTAAGAACGGCGGCCGTAGGCCGCCTGCGCCTCCCCCGCACGCGGGGGAAGGAGCGCACCGCCATCGTGGCTTCAATGCCCCGGCACCTTGTCGAACGTCATCATCCCCGCGGGGATCGCGTGGAACTCCTGCTTGTCGCAGGTGTAGATCGCCACCTGCGGATGGAATTGTTCCGGGTCGTCCAGCGTGCCGACCTTGACCACGACGGCCGGCAGGCCGGGTATTTTGGTGACGAGATGGGTGCCGCACTCGGCGCAGAAATCGCGCGTGACGGCGCGCTCGAGGTCCTTGCGGGTGAACTGCTTGGGCTGGCCAGTGATGTAGGTGAAACCGTCAGCCGGCATCGCGATGAAGGTGTTGGGTGCGCCGCCTGAGATGTACTGGCACTCGCGGCAGTGACATTGCCCCTGCATCATCGGATCGCCCTCGGCCACGTAGCGCACCTCGCCGCAATAGCATCCGCCTTCCAAGCGCATGACGACCTCCCAGTTGTTATTCGTTGTGGTCGTTATCTCTGCGCCCGCAATCTGGAATGGCAATGCTTTTCTTAGGTCGCTGGACCTAAAGGGAATCTTGCAAAAAGAAAGGGGCTCCAACTTGCGCTGGAGCCCCTCAACGGTCGGGGCATTGCCGGGTATGTGCCCAAACCGTAGGAGTGGCCGCGATCTCAGGGGAAATCGCGGCCGGGAGGAGACGTTACATGTTGTAGGCGCGCTCGGTGTGCTCGGTGATGTCGAGGCCTTCACGCTCGGTCTCGACATTGGCGCGGAGGCCAACGATCACATCGACGACCTTGTAGAGGATCGCCGAACCGATGCCCGACCACACCAGCGTGGTGCCGACCGCCTTGAGCTGGGACAGCATCTGCGCAGCGAAGTCGTAATCGGCAACCTTCGGCGGAATCGCGGTGTAGTCGATGATGCCGGCGCCGCCGAGAGCCGGGTTCACCAGGATGCCGGTGCCGAGGGCGCCGACGATGCCGCCGATGCAGTGCACGCCGAACACGTCGAGCGAGTCGTCGTAGCCGAGCGCGTTCTTCACCACGGTGCAGAAGAACAGGCAGACCACGCCGACCACGAGACCGAGGACGATCGCACCCATCACGCCGGCGAAGCCGGCGGCAGGCGTGACGGCCACGAGGCCCGCGACAGCGCCGGAGATGACGCCGAGCACCGACGGATGACCCTTCACGATCCACTCCGCGAACATCCACGACAGCGCGGCGGCTGCGGTGGCGACGAAGGAGTTGGTCATGGCGAGCGCAGCGCCGCCGTTGGCCTCCAGGTTGGAGCCGGCGTTGAAGCCGAACCAGCCGACCCAGAGCAGCGAGGCGCCGATCATCGACATGGTCAGCGAGTGCGGAGCCATCAGCTCCTTGCCGTAACCGACGCGCTTGCCGATCAAGAGGGCACCGACCAGGCCGGCGATGCCGGCGTTGATGTGCACCACGGTGCCGCCCGCGAAGTCGATCGCGCCCGCCTTGAAGATCCAGCCGGCGTCGGCGTTGATCTCGTCGAGCTTGGCCTGAGCCGCCGTCTTCGCCGCCGCATCACCCGCAGCAGCCAGAGCCTTGGCCGCGTCCTGGATCGCGTCCGGGCCGGGCCAGTACCAGACCATGTGCGCGATCGGGAAGTAGATCAGCGTGACCCAGAGCGGGATGAAGAGCGCGACGGCCGCGAACTTCATGCGCTCGGCGAAGGCGCCGACGATGAGGGCGGGCGTGATCGCCGCGAAGGTCATCTGGAAGCACACATAGACGAGCTCCGAGATGTTGGCGTCGACCGAGAAGGTCGCGGCCTTCGAGTCGGTGGTGACGCCCATCATGAAGGCCTTGGAGAAGCCGCCGATGAAGTCGGAGCCGCCGGTGAAGGCGAGGCTGTAGCCGTATACGGCCCAGATCACGGTGACGACGCAGACGGTGTAGAACACCTGCATCAGGACCGAGAGCATGTTCTTGGAACGAACGAGGCCGCCGTAGAACAGAGCGAGACCCGGGATCGTCATCAACAGCACGAGGACTGTCGATGTCAGCATCCAGGCGTTATCCCCCTTGTTGACCGTTGGCTCGGCATAGGCTGCGGTCGCAGCGAAAAGGCCGACTGCGAGAGCCGCCAATCCCGCGCCATAGGGACGCTTAAACGTCATTGCATTTACTCCTGATTGAATTTTGGTTGAGCGCGAAATCAAAGGGCCGCGGCGTCGGCCTCGCCGGTGCGGATGCGGACCGCATGGTCGAGGTTGATGACGAAGATCTTGCCGTCGCCGATCTGTCCGGTTTTGGCAGCGGACGTGATGGCGTCGATGGTTTTGTCGACCTGCTCGGAGGCGACAGCGACTTCGATCTTGATCTTGGGCAGGAAGCTCACGGCATATTCGGCGCCGCGATAGATTTCCGTATGGCCTTTCTGCCGGCCATATCCCTTGACTTCCGTCACCGTGAGACCGTGAACGCCAATGGCGGTCAGGGCGTCACGGACTTCTTCCAACTTGAATGGCTTGATAATCGCCATAACAATTTTCATGGGTCCTATCCCCGCTTGGGCCCGGTCCGGACGTGGCCGGGCGTTTCTCGACTGGTTCGCCACGAGGGAGACGTTTCACTACGCGGGCACAGCCAGGCCCCTAGAATCAAATGCCGTGCCAGATCGGGCGGGTTGCCTAACGGACTATGAAAACGGGTGTTTTCGCGCTCAGCTTGTGTTGCGTTGCAGTGCGCCAATACGTCGCGCTCAAAACGTGATCATGGCTGATCAAAATACAGGCAGGACAGGCTGCCGACACAATGTTGCTCATGTGTCGGGCAGCAAAAAGGTACTTTTTTACAGGGACACGCTCGCCGAAGGCCCCGCTGCACCCCAAAATCCCGAGAGCGCCCGCCGTCTGCTTACAGGATGGTCGCAGCCGACGCGACCCTCAGGCCGGAGCGCGCTCCGTGAACACCCGGTCGACCAGACCCCATTCAACCCCCTGCTTTGCGGTCATGAAGTGATCGCGGTCCAGGGTCCGCTCGACCTCCGCTTCGGTACGGCCGCAATGCTGCGCATAGAGGCGGATGATGCGCCGCTTGGTTTCCTGCATCTCGTTGGCATGGATCAGGATGTCGGACGCCTGACCCTGGAAGCCGCCGAGCGGCTGATGCACATGAAGGCTGGCATTGGGCAGCGCGGCGCGGTGACCGGGCTCGCCGGCCATCAGCAGGAATGAGCCCATCGAGCGCGCCGTGCCCATGCACAGCGTATGCACCGGCGCCTTGATGAACTGCATGGTGTCGTACATCGCCAGCCCAGAGGTGACGACGCCGCCATAGGAATTGATGTAGAGATTGATCGGCCGGTTCGGATTCTCTGCTTCCAGAAACAACAGTTGTGCGCAGACCAGACCCGACATCGCGTCGTTGACCTCGCCATTGAGGAAAATGATGCGCTCGCGCAAGAGGCGCGAATAGATGTCGAAAGATCGTTCGCCGCGCGCGGATTGTTCGACGACCATAGGGACGAGCTGAAGCATGTCGCGCATCGGCGACCTCCATGTCTAGAGGTGATGAAGTTTGTTGGTGGTCAGGCTGCCGCGCGCATCAGGCAGCAATTGCTGTTGGCTGGCTGCGGCAGCTTGGCGCAGGTCTGCTGAATGATGCGAAAGCGCGTGCCGCCCGACACGTTCGGCTCGATCTTGAAGATGACCTGGCTTTCGCGGAATGGCGGCTCGGAATCGCGCATCCGGTAGCGTACCTCTGCGCCGGGAATCGATGTTTCGGGTTCAGTGCCGGCCAGATCGCAATCCGGCAGCCAGCGCTCGCGCAATTCGGGAATCGTCACCGCGCGCCAGACTTTTGCAGGCGGTGCATCGAATTCAAACTCGAGCACCAAGGCTTCTTTGACTATCAAGGCGTCTTCGGAGGGATCAGGTTTTGCGGCGTCGCTCATTGATCCATCTCCTTCAGGAGGTCGGCGAGTGCGTCCATGCGCTTCGGCCAATAGGCGCGGTAGCGCGCAAGCCAGGCCCCGATGGCGACAATTCCGTGCGGATCGACTTCGTAATTCACAAAGCGGCCCTGCCGCTGCTCGCGCACGAGACCTGCCGCGCGCAGCACTGAAAGATGTTGCGACATCGCCGGCTGGCTGATCTCCAGGCCGTCGCGCAAGGCGCTCGCATTGAGGCTGCCGCCGGCGAGCTTCTCAAAGACCTTGCGGCGGGTCGGGTCGGCCAGCGCCTTGAAGATGTCGGCTTCGATCATGCCAATACATAAGCACGCGCTTATGTGTCGCGCAAGCCCTTACTGAAGCGCCTCACCGTGCTGTGAAATGTCGAGCCCCTCGAGCTCGTGCTCCCGCGACACGCGCAACGGCACGAACAGGCCGACCAGCTTGAGCAGGATGAAGCTCACGCCCGCCGACCAGGCGAAGGTGACGGCGACGCCGTAGAGCTGGATCAGCAATTGCTGCGGATGCCCTTCGAGCAGGCCGGCGGTGCCGCCGATCGCGCTGGTGGCGAATACGCCGGCGAGCAGCGTGCCGGTCAGCCCGCCGATGCCGTGCACGCCGAACACGTCGAGGGAGTCGTCGTAGTTGAAGCGGTGCTTCAGCCAGGTGCAGGCCCAGTAGCAGACTGCGCCTGCGGCGATGCCGATGACGATGCCGTGCCACGGCGCGACAAAGCCGGAGGCCGGCGTGATGGTGCCAAGGCCGGCGACCGCTCCCGAGATCATACCGAGCACGGACGGCTTGCGTCGCGTCGACCATTCGATCGTGCCCCAGGTTAGCGCGCCGGAGCAGGCTGCCAGATGCGTTGCGATGATCGCCATCACCGCGCGCGAATTGGCCGCACCCGCCGAGCCGCCGTTGAAGCCGAACCAGCCGACCCACAACAGGCCCGTGCCCATCACCGCCAGCGACAGATCGAACGGCGAAAGATTTTCGGTGCCATAGCCGTGCCGCCGTCCCATCACCTTTGCTGCGACGAGCCCGCCGGTGCCGGCCGACAGATGCACGACGAGGCCGCCGGCGAAATCCAGCACGCCCATGCTGTTGAGGAAGCCACCGCCCCAGATCCAATGCGCCAGCGGAATGTAGACGAAGATGAACCAGGCGACCGAGAACAGCAGATAGGCGGAGAACCGCATCCGGTCGGCGACCGAGCCCGCGACCAGCGCCACCGTGATGATCGCAAACGTCATCTGGTACAGCATGAACAGCGCTTCGGGGATCGTCTTCGCTGCCGGGCTGACGCTGTCCATGGTCATGCCGGCGAGGAACCAGCGGTCGAGCGTGCCGAGCCATGGGCCGTCGCCGACGAAGCAGAGCGAATAGCCGAACGCCACCCAGAGAATGGAGATCAGCGTCACCGCGGCGAGGCTCTGCGCCATGGTCGCGAGCACGTTCTTCTTACGCACCATGCCGGAATAGAACAGCGCCAGTCCCGGGATCGTCATCATCAGCACCAGCGCGGTGGCGACGATCATCCAGGCGGTGTCGGCGGTGTTGATCTCTGATGTCGCGGCCCGCGCCGGCGAAGGCGCAATCAACGCAAACCCAATCGGCGCAGCCATAGCGGCTCCGCGGCGCAACAATCCCGCCATGTCATTTCCCCGGCATAGTTGATGGCGTCGCACGCTATGGCGTCGTTGCCCGGTGCGATCGAAGAAGGCGAAGCATGATCCGGAAAAGTGTGAAGCGGTTTTCCCTCGCGACAAACGCGGAATGCGATTGCGCGGAGATCATGCTCAAGTGAGTTCAGAGCGCGTCGCTGTCGGTCTCGCCGGTGCGGATGCGCAGCGCATGGTCGATCGGCGTGACGAAGATCTTGCCGTCGCCGATCTGCCCGGTGCGCGCCGTGGCGGTGATCACCGCGACCGCCTTCTCGGCGACGTCGGAGGCCACCGCGATCTCGATCCGCAGCTTGGGCAGGAAGTTCACGACATATTCCGCGCCGCGATAGATCTCGGTGTGGCCCTTCTGGCGGCCATAGCCCTTCACCTCGGTTACGGTCATGCCGTGGACGCCGATCGCCGTCAGGGCCTGACGGACTTCATCGAGCTTGAAGGGTTTGATGATCGCGACGACGAGTTTCATGATTCAGCCTGTTCCCCGGGATGCGCCCGCCGTGTGTCCCCGGCGCTGCTTCAATCTGGCATCTTTCCGGGCAAATGGCACAAAAAACTTGCAGATTGAAGCGGAAAAACGTTTGGCCAGGTGCGGTCATGTGAACGGCCGCCTCTGTACAGGGCATCCGTTCATCGCTCACAATGCATTTTTGGCATGGATGCGGTGAACCCGCGCCGGCTGAGCGGTACATAAGTATTTTGGGGGGCGCGTCATGGCGAGTTGGTTCTACGCATCCGAGGGCAAGCAGCAGGGGCCCTATCCAGAGGGGCAATTCCGCGACCTGATCGCGCAAGGCGTCGTGCGCGCGGATACGCTGGTGTGGTCCGAGGGCATGGCCGGCTGGCAGAAGGCCGCCGAAATTCCTGGATTGATCACCGGCGGTGGCGCGCCGCCCATAATTCCGGCCGGGGGGCCGCCGATGATGGGGGGTGGCGCCTATACCGGTGCGGGCAGTGCGGCCGGCGGATCGCTGTCGGTCGATTTCGGCATTCTCGACTTCACCTGGCGCTCGCTGGTGATGCTGATCCTCTCGTGCCTCGTCATCCCGGTGCCGTGGGTGTTCGTCTGGTACGCGAAATGGATCGTGTCCTGCGTCAAGGTCCCGGGGCGGCCGAACCTGTCCTTCACCGGCAATGCGATGACGATGGTGCCCTGGTTCTTCGGCTTCATCGTTCTGGCAATTGTGATCGGCTACATCGGCAGCCAGATCCTGAGCACCGCTTTCTACATCGTCCAGATCGTTCTCTACTGGATGCTGCTCAAATGGATGATCGCGAACATCGCAACCAACGGGCAGCGGCTCGGCCTCAGCTTCACCGGCTCGGTGCTCGGCTATATCGGCTGGAACCTGTTGTTCGCGATCTCCCTCATCACCATCATCGGATGGGCCTGGGTCGCGGCCGCCCAGCTGCGCTGGGTCTATCGCAATATCGAGGGCACGCGTCGGGAGATCATCTTCAGGGGCAGCGGGCTCGGGATTCTCTGGCGCGGCATCGTGGCGGCGATCCTGTGCAGCTTCATCATCCCGATTCCCTGGGTCTATCGCTGGATCATGAACTGGTTCGCATCGCAGACCGAGCTCGCGCCGCGCGGATCGATGTAAGCACGATCAAGCCATCTCGAGCGCGATGAATTCGCGCTTGGGATCATCAGCTCCGCCGCTCGCGCACGGAGCCCTCCTGCGCGACGGATGCGATCAGCGTGCCATCCGGCTTGAAGATGGAGCCGCGGGTCAGGCCGCGGCCGCCTTGCGCGCTCGGCGAATCCTGCGAATAAAGCAGCCATTCGTCGGCGCGGAACGGGCGATGAAACCACATCGCGTGGTCGAGGCTTGCCGGCATCATGCGCTTGTCGAACAGCGTGCGGCCATAGCGCGCCATGATCGCATCCAGCAGCGAGAAGTCCGAGGCATAGGCCAGCGCGCACATATGCAGCGCCGGATCGTCGGGCAGCTTGGCCGCCGTCTTGATCCAGACATGGATGCGGCCGTCCTCGATCTTCTGGCCGAAGTAACGGCCGAGCTCGACCGGGCGCAGCTCGATCGGCCGATCGGATTCGTAGTAGCGGCGGATGAACTCCGGCATCTCGCGGAACATCGGCTGCTTCGCCACCTCCTCCGCGGTGAGCTTGTCCGGCGGCGGCACGTCAGGCATCTTGTCCTGGTGGTCGAACGCGGTCTCTTCCTCGGCATGGAACGACACCATGATCGAGAAGATCGCGTTGCCGTGCTGGATCGCGGTGACGCGGCGCGTCGAATAGCTCTTGCCGTCGCGCAGACGCTCGACCTGGTAGATGATCGGGATCTGCGGATCGCCCGGCAGGATGAAATAGCAATGCAGCGAATGCGGTAGCCGGCCCTCGACGGTGCGGCAGGCCGCGACCATCGCCTGCCCGATCACCTGCCCGCCGAACACCCGCTGCCAGCTCGTCTTCGGGCTGTTGCCGCGGAACAAATTCACCTCGAGCTGCTCGAGGTCGAGGATGGAAATCAGGTCGATCAGGCTTTTGGACATGGTGGTGCTTTCGCATTGTCGTCATTCCGGGGCGCACGCAGTGCGAACCCGGAATCTCGAGCTGATAACCTCTGGATTCCGGGTTCGCGACTTTGTCGCGCCCCGGAATGACACAGACGGGCCGTTCCGCCCTTGTTTCACCGCCCTGTTTCGCCCAGCTCAAGTCTGCTAGCAAGACCCGAGAATTGACTGGGAAGCTTGGCAGAGAAAACTTGGTATGTCGGTACAGGGTCACATAGTCATTGGCGGCGGCGCATTTGCGGGCCTGGCGCTCGCGCTGGCACTGCGTCAGGGGCTCGGCCCCGAGATTCCCGTCATCGTCGCCGATCCCGCGCTCAGCTCACGGCCGAGCCGCGATCCCCGTGCAACCGCGATCGTGGCCGCCTGCCGCCGCCTGTTCGAGGTGCTCGGCGCATGGGACGATGTGAAAGCCGAGGCGCAGCCGATCCTCGACATGGTCGTTACGGATTCGAAGCTGGAGGACGCCACGCGTCCGACCTTCCTGAATTTCGCCGGCGATGTCGCGCCGGGCGAACCCTTCGCGCACATGGTCGAGAACCGTCGGCTGATCGATGCGCTGGTGGTCCGCGCCGAAGCCGCCGGCATCGATCTTCGCGCAACCACCGTCGCGTCCTACGACGCCAGCGTCGATGGCATTGACGTCACCCTCGGCGATGGCAGCAAGATTGCCGCGAGTCTCCTGGTCGCGGCCGACGGTGCGAAATCGAAGCTGCGCGAGCGCGCCGGCATCGCCACCCATGGCTGGGACTACGATCAATCCGGCATCGTCGTCACTGTCGGTCATGAGCGCGATCACGAAGGCCGCGCGGAAGAGCACTTTCTGCCCGCGGGTCCGTTTGCGATTTTGCCGCTGACCGGAAGGCGCTCCTCGCTGGTCTGGACCGAGCGTCGCGCAGAGGCCGCACGCATCATCGGGCTTGGCGACGAGGAATTTCACGCCGAGCTCGAGCAGCGTTTCGGCTTGCATCTCGGCGAGGTCAAGGCGCTCGACAAGCCGCGCGCCTTTCCGCTGTCCTATTTCGTCGCGCGCTCCTTCGTCGCCGAGCGTCTTGCGCTGGTCGGCGATGCCGCCCACGTCATTCACCCGATCGCGGGGCAAGGCCTCAACATGGGGCTGAAGGATGTTGCAGCCTTGGCCGAGGTTGTGGTCGATGCCGCGCGGCTTGGCATGGATCTCGGCGGCGCTGACGTGCTCGAGCGCTACCAGCGCTGGCGCCGCTTCGACACCATGGCGATGGGCGTTGCCACCAACTCGCTCAACTTCCTGTTCTCGAACCAGTCGACGCTATTGCGCACCGTCCGCGACATCGGACTCGGCATCGTCGACCGCACCCCGCCTCTGAAGAATCTCTTCATCCGCCAGGCGGCCGGCCTCACCGGCGAAATCCCACGCCTGCTAAAAGGCGAGGCGCTGTAGGCGAGTAGCGAATGGGGAGTGGCGAGTAGAGTTTTGCGATTCGCTACTCGCCACTCCCTACTCGCTCAATCGATCTTCCTCGCCTCTTCCGGCAGCATGATCGGGATGCCGTCGCGAATCGGATAAGCGAGTTTTGCAGACCGCGAGATCAGCTCCTGCTTGGCCGCGTCGAATTCCAGCGGGCCCTTGGTCAGCGGGCAGACCAGGATCTCCAGCAGTTTCGGATCGACGCTGTTTTCGGGGCGTTCGGTGGGCGCGTTCATGGGGGTCTCCGGCATTGGCTTGCCTCTAACACAGAAATTCGCGGTCGCCCATCACCGGCCATAGCGTTTTCAAGCGAAGTGGACGCCGGTTCGCGCTAAGAAAACGCGTCAAACGCTAGCCAGAGACCATCTTCTGGATCTCGTCGAGCAGGCCCTGGAGCCGCGCGCTCGGCACGGGCGCTGCCGACAGCGCGAAGCCGAGAAAGGTCCAGTACAGGATTTGCGCGCGCGCCTGCGCCGTTGCCGCGTCGAGTCCCCGTTTCGCCAGCAACGCCTCGATATAATCGAGCCTGCGGCGGTCGATGGCGCGGACCGCCGCCTGCGCCGCCGCGTCGAACGCCGCCCAGTTGCGCACCGCGCGCTCCAGGTCGAGCCGGGCGCCGAAGGTCCTGCGCAGCAGCGCTCTGAGCGGCTCGTCGCTGTCGGCCTCGACACGAGCGATGATCTCCTCGGCCGCGAGCTCGCGCCAGCGCCTGAGCACGGCGCCGTGGAACGCGCCGAGATCGGCAAAATGCCAGTAGAAGCTGCCGCGCGAGACGCCCATGGCCCTTGCCAATGGATCGGCCTTCAGCGCGGTAAAGCCGCTCCTGGTGAGCGCCTTGATGCCCTGGCTGATCCAGTCGTCGGCGGTGAGCTGTTCGGTCATGGCGGGGTCCGATCTCGGACCATACACTAGTGTATTGACAGCCGGCAGGCCAGCCTCTATCTCACCATACACAGATGTATGGAGGCCTCGATGCGTGATCTCTTGCTGCAGTGTGCCGGCGTCGGCGCCATCATCGTGGCGCTCATCCATGGCTATCTCGGAGAAGCCAAGGTCTTTCCCCGTGCGACCATCGAGCCCGCCCGGCTTCGCACCTTGATCCGCCTGGTCTGGCAGGCCTCGACGGTGGCCTGGATCGGCTGCGGCGTGCTGCTGTTCGCCGTGCCCTGGATGGATTCAACCTCGGCACGCCGCTGGATCGTGCTCACCATGATCGGCGTGTTCGGCTTTTCCGCCTGCGCCAATGCATGGGCGACGCGTGGTCGCCACTTTGGCTGGATGGCGCTCACGGCCGTCGTGGCGATGGCAGCGGCCGGCTACTGATCGTCGCAACGACGGCCATCGTCAGTTTTTTTCCGACGTTAGAGCTTATCTAAATCACGCCATACCCGAGCCGATTGACTTCATGCCCGCCTTTGCTTCCTTCGGATGCGCCTCGCGCAAGGCGTTGCGCAGACGACGAAGAGGAGATGTTCGTGAAGGTCATTCGTGTTGTTGCCATGGCATTGGCGATCGGAATCGGCGCTGGATCGACGGCGATGGCCGACGGTTTCAAGAATTGCACCAAGCTCGACAAGGCGTCATGGAAGCCGGCTGGCGACGCCGAAGCCAAGGCGAAGGCGCTGGGTTACGAAGTGCGTCGCTCCAAGATCGAAGGCTCGTGCTATGAGGTCTATGGCGTCAAGGAAGGCAAGCTCTATGAGCTGTTCTACAGCCCGGAAGATCTCAGCCTGAAGCACACGATCGCCAAGTAGGTTTGCCAGGTAGGGCTTATGCTTTGAAAGTGGTCCCGGCTTGAGCGGCAACGCGGTATCGGACACGCGCGCGGGGTCGAAACGGACCCCCGCGGAGCGGACGGTCGCAGTCTGGGACCGTCCGCTCCGGCTCTGGCATTGGGCTCTCGCAGCGTGCGTTTTGGTGGCGTGGTTCACACCCACCGTCTACGACAGGCTTCACCGCATCGTCGGCTATGCGGTGATCGGGCTTCTCGTCTTCCGTTTGGCCTGGGGCTTCTGGGGCGGCCGCTATGCGCGCTTTGGCATGATCGGCGTCCGCCTTCGTGCCGCGCCTTCCTATCTCTGGAACCTGCGCCGCGGCATCACCGGCCGCTATATCGGGCTCAATCCCGCCGGCACGTTGATGCTGGTGGCGCTGCTGCTGTCAATTGCCGTCTCGGCGATCACGGGCGCGCTGTCGGTGACACTCACCTTCTTCGGCGTCTGGTGGATCGAGGACACGCATACCGTCGCATCGGACGCTGTCATCGTCCTCGTCGTGCTGCACATCGCAGGCGTGGTGCTGATGAGCCTGCTTCAGCGCGAGAACCTGATCCGCGCCATGATCACGGGCCGCAAGCGCATCCGAGGTCATTGAGATCATCGAGCAGCGGGCCCGCTTTGCCTCTCCCGCTTGCGGGAGAGGCCGCGGAGCGAAGGGACGCGGGTGAGGGCTTTCTCCTCTAGGGGACTGTCCCATCGAGGAGAAACCCTCTCCCGCAAGGGGGCCCCGCAAGCGGGAGAGGCAGCGCAAGCTCGCTGACAATCTTCGTGATTTGATCCAGCGCAACGCGCTCCTGCATCATTTTGCCTAGTGTTGCTCCAGTTCCGACGTTCGAATGGAGCTTTCCATGAGCACCGCAAGCAGTCCCTACCCCATCGTCCAGGACCTCATCGAGTCCTTCGCGAGTTGGCTGAAGCATCGCCGCGAGATGGCCGAGATGCGGCAGCTTGATCGCTTCGATTTCGACCGGATCGCGAACGATCTCAGGATCGCGCCTGACGACCTCGAAGAGCTGGTCCGCAACGGCCAGCATGCCGCCGACGAATTGCCGAAGATGCTGGAGCAGCTCGGCATCAGCGCGGAGGCACTCGGACGCGCACAGCCGCTGCTGCTGCGCGACATGGAGCGGGTCTGCTCGCTCTGCGGTCACAAGGGGGAGTGCGACCGCGATCTCGCCGACGGCACCGCGGCCGAAAACTATCACGGCTATTGCGGCAACGCCGCGACGCTGGAATCGCTCGATCGCACTGAGGTCGCGCGGCATTGACGCGCGGGCGTTCACGCGATCCAGTCCGGCACGTGAGGTAGCCCCTCGCTCTGCGCCGTATCGTGATTGATCCAGATTTCGGCGTTCTCGGCGCGAAGCAATTCGACGACTTTGGCCATGGACGCGACCGTTGCCTGCTGGTCCGCATTGAAGGACGGCACGCGCATGTGCCGGAGGTTCTCCCTGTTATGCGCGACGTCGCCGCTCAGCAGCACGGCGCCGCGCCGCGGCAACCTCACCATCAGCGAGCAATGCCCCGGAGTATGGCCCGGCGTGAAGATCATGCGCACGGCGCCGTCGCCGAAGATGTCGTGGTCACCATCGACGATCTCGTAAGGCCGCTCCTTCAACATCTTGTAGTGCGGCAGCGAGTAGCCGAACTCGTCAGGCTCCGGCCCGAACATGGCCTCAAACTCGGCTCGCTGAGCGATCCATTTTGCATTTTCGAACAGATCGACATTTCCGATGTGATCGAAATGGGCATGGGACAGGACGATCGTGCCGACATCGCGGGCCCGCACGCCGATTTCATCCAACTGGTCGGCGATGGGACGACGCACGATGCCGCGTATGCCATGCGCGATGATGCGCCCTTCCGGGTATTTCACCAGCGCATCCTCGATTCCCGTATCCCAGATCAGCCATTCGCCACGGTGACTGATGAGATAGGCATTGCAACTCAGCGTCATGGGAACGCCGACATTGATGCCGGGAGAGTAGATCGAGCCATCCTCGACCTGTGCAATACCGCCATCGAGGATGTAGACCTTGTCGATCGTCGCCATCAGCAACCTTTCACGCCGCCGTTTCGGCGCGCCGTTTCATCTCGCGCATGTCGCGCCCGGGCGGCATCCCGAACAGCCGGCAATATTCGCGCGTGAACTGCGTGACGCTTTCGTAGCCGACCTGATGGGCTGCGGCCGCGATGGTCGCAGCATCGGCCAGCATCGCGCGACGCGCCTCGATCAGGCGCAGCTGCTTCTGAAACTTGAGCGGGGTCAACGACGTGACGCTCCGGAAGTGCGCGTGAAACGCCGACGGGCTCATGCCAGCGGCTCTGGCGAGCCGGTCGACGCGCAATGGCTTGGCGTAGTCGGCACGGATGATGGCAACGGCGCGGCCGATCCGTTTGGCATGGCTGTCGGCAATGCCGAGGGCCCTGATGGCGCCGCCGTGCCGCCCTGCCAGCAGCCAGTAATGCAGCTCGCGCACCAACTGGCCCTGCAAGATCGGCAAGGCTGAGGGACGGTCGATCAGGCGCAACAAGCGGAGCGCCACATCCGCAACCTCCTGTTCCGTGGGCTCGACCCGTAGCGGTTGGGACGGAATGAACGGGAGCGAACCCATCTCGACCACCAGTCCCTCGATGATTGTGGGGTCGAGCTCGAGGACGAGCGACAGATACGGTGCCGCCGCCGTCGCGCGCGTGATCTGGCTGACCGTCGGCACATCACTCGCAATCAACAGCGAGTCGCCAGCACCAAAGTCGAAGGACGTCCGGCCGGTCGCGACACGTTTGGCGCCTTGCAGGACCAGTGCGACCAGAGGCTTGGAGATCGCGTACAGGAGCGCGCTTGGCGCGGTCTCGCGGATGATCGAGACACCGGCGAAGGGTGTAGAGGCGATGCCTTTGTCGTCGGCGTGAGCCGCGGAATAACGACTGGCGATCTGGAGCAGCGTTTCGGTCACGCGCCAATCTTAGGCCGAGCCCGGCGTGCAAGCAATCAACGCCGGGCAATCAGGCAGAAAAGCAGGAGTTTTGGGCAAGTCCGCCGCCACCGCATTCTGGAGTGTTGGGCAAGAGGATCCGAGGATCCGGCAACATCGGACGATCGATCGCCGGCAGAAGCAACTCACCGCAACTCCACGAGGAACTTCCGATGCCCACCATTTCGCTCGTCACCGGCGCCAGCCGGGGTCTTGGCCGCAACACCGCGATCGCCATCGCGCGTCACGGCGGCGATGTGATCGTGACCTATCGCAGCGCCGCCTCCGCCGCCCGCGAGGTCGTCACCGAGATCGAGGCGCTCGGCCGGAAGGCCGTCGCGCTCGAACTCGACGTTACCTCCGTCTCGTCATTTCCCGCGTTCGTCGCAGAGGTACGATCGACGCTGACTATGCATTGGGGCGCGACCACGTTCGATCATCTCGTCAACAATGCCGGCCAGGGCGAGATGGCTTCCATCGCCGAGACGACAGAGCTGCAATTCGACGCCCTGTTCGACACGCATGTCAAAGGGCCATTCTTTCTGACACAGGCATTGCTGCCGCTGCTTGCCGACAACGGCCGGATCATCAACTTCTCCAGCGGGCTGACGCGCGTGTCCTTCCCCGGCTTCTCCGCCTATGCAGCCGCGAAGGGCGCGATCGAGGTCTTGACGGTCTATATGGCCAAGGAGTTCGGGGGACGCGGCATCACAGCCAACGTCGTCGCGCCGGGTGCGATCGAAACCGACTTCCTCGGCGGCGCCGTCCGGGACATGCCTGATCTGAACAAGCAATTTGCACAAATGACCGCGCTCGGCCGCGTCGGCCTGCCCGACGACATCGGGCCGATGGTCGCGAGCCTGCTCGGTCCTGAGAACCGCTGGATCACGGCCCAGCGCGTCGAGGTGTCCGGGGGCCAGACGATCTGACGAGGCGGCGGTGGTACTCGCGACCGGGTACGAACCGGTCGCGGTCCAGACCCAACGATCAGAAGCCGACGGTCTCGTTCACATAGAACGTGTTGAGAATGGTGATCCGGTCACGATCGGTGTGGATTTGCGGACGACCGTGCCAGCTCATCCTGGTCAGGGTGTGATAGGCCTTCAGGACCACGAAGGCATAGCCGACATTGGGCAGGAACGGGATCGTCTTCACGGGCTCGAGGCAGTAGGAGCCGACGTGAAACAGGCCCTTGAGCGAAGCCTGGTAGAGCGTCGTTCCCAGCGCTTCCTGGCTGTCGTCGGCCGGGCAATACAGCTGCATCGTCACGACCTTCTTGCGCGTGTCCGGATGCGGCTTGATCTGATAGCCGTCCCTGTCGACATATACGACCGGCTTTGCAACCAGCGTCAGATCCTCAGCCTTGGCCACCTTGTCGCCGCGGGCGCGAATCTCGAGCCCGTCATGCAGCCGGTTCCGTATCGCCCGCTCGACAGGCTTCGAGGTCAGCATGGCCGACACCGCAGCCCATGCGGGGCGCAATGACGGCTCGATCTTGTCGACGTTTTCACCGTAGAGGCGCAGCGCCATCCGCGTGCCCGTACCGGTGATCGGATCGTAGCCCTGGGTCGGCACGCTCCGGATCATGTCCCGGTAGAAATCCGCGGGGAAGAAATCGCGGAAGACGATGTGGGGAAACGGAGACGCGGAATGGTCAGCGGCCTCGATGCTGCGCACCGCATGAACAGTGAGTTCGTCAACGAGATTGGCCGGAGCAGGCACTTCCGCAAGAGCCGTCATGAGGATACCTCACACCAGGTTGGACCCAGTATTTTCAATTCATTCCGGCATTACCTTGCGACGTGGGCCTTATGCAAGTCAACGGCAGCAACCGCGGCCGATTTTCGCGCGGTCGTGATCAGAAACCGGCGCGGCAAATCAATGCATTCGCGGCGTTTAAAGCCTCAAAACGACCCGCGTTCCAATGCTGTCCAGGTTGACAAAGCGGACTGGCCCACACCTCAGCCCTTGCTCATCGCGGCGATCGCGTCCGCGATTGCGATGGTGCGGCGCGCCATGTCGGCGTGCAGGCGCTCCACCATCGCGCCATCGAGGCGGATCGCGCCGCGCGAGACGTTTTCCGGCAATTCGAATGCCGCGATGATTTTTCGTGCGCGGGCGATGTCCTCCTCGGGCGGTGTGAAGATCGCGTTGCAGGCCTCGATCTGCGAGGGATGAATCAGCGTCTTGCCGTCGAAGCCGAGATCGCGCGCTTGTGCGCATTCGGTGGCGAAACCGTCGGGGTTGGCGATGTCGCTATAGGGGCCATCGAGGATCTCGAGGCCGGCGGCGCGAGTCGCCAGGATGCAATGGGTGATCATCGGGATCATCGCGGCGCGGCCGGGCAGCATCCTGATCCGCGTCTCGCGCGAGATGTCGTTAGGGCCAAACACGAAGCCGGCGAGGCGGCTCGATGGATCGCGTCCGGCCTCGGCCAGCTCCTCGGCATGCAGCACCGCGCGCGCGGTCTCGATCATCGCCCAGACCTTCACCGATGGCGCGGCGCCGAGATGGTCGAGGTCGCGGCCGATGCTCTGGAGATCCTCGATGCTTGAAACTTTTGGAACCAGGATGCCGTCAGGCGAAGCCTTGGCGGCCATGGCGACGTCTTCGGCCCACCACTGCGTGTCGAGACCGTTGGTCCTGATCAGGACCTCGCGCTTGCCGAAGCCCTTTGCAGCGATCGCGGCGGCAATGCCGTCGCGCGCCGCGGACTTGGCGTCAGGAGCGACGGAATCCTCGAGATCCAGGATCAGGCCGTCGGCGGCGAGATTCCTTGCCTTTTCAAGGGCGCGAGGATTGGAGCCGGGCATGAACAGATGGCTGCGGCGCGGGCGGGTCATGCTGCGTTCCTTCCTGATGGCTCGGACTTGTTCCAGGTGGAGGCGATAGCATCTGGGCTGCCCATTCGAAAGGCTTGTTCGCCCTGGCGGTCTATGATTAGGCATAGGCCATGATCACATTCCCGAAGTCCTTGCTGGACGGCTACAACGCCTTCGCCACCAACCGGTTGCCGGCCGAGCAGAACCGTTATCGCGAGCTGTCGGTGAAGGGACAGTCGCCTGAGGTGATGGTGATCGGTTGCTGCGATAGCCGCGTCTCACCCGAGGTGATTTTCGATGTCGGGCCCGGCGAACTGTTCGTGGTGCGCAACATCGCCAATCTGGTGCCGACCTACCAGCCCGACGAGAATGCGCATGGCGTCTCGGCCGCGCTGGAATATGCCGTGACGGTGCTGAAGGTGAAGCACATCGTGGTGCTCGGCCACGCGCAATGCGGCGGCATCCGCGCCTTCGTCGACAAGATCGAGCCGCTCACGCCGGGCGACTTCATCGGCAAATGGATGCAGATGTTCATCAAGCCGGGCGAAGTCGTGGAGCAGCGCGACCACGAGACCATGGCGCAGTTCGTCGAGCGCATCGAAAAGGCCGCAGTGTTCCGCAGCCTCGAAAACCTGATGACGTTCCCGTTCGTGCGCAAGGCCGTCGAGAGCGGTCAGATGCAGCTCCATGGCGCCTATTTCGGTGTCGCGGAAGGGACGCTGTTCGTGCTGGACCAGGCGAGCAAGGAATTCAGAAGCGCGCGGAGCGTGGTGTAGCTCACTGCTCTCGTAGGGTGGGCAAAGGCGCAAAGCGCCGTGCCCACCATCTCTTCATGATTACGAACGAATGGTGGGCACGCTTCGCTTTGCCCACCCTACATTCTTCTTTACGCCGCCTGCTTCTTTGCGCTGATCAGCTTGCGGTTGATCAGGACTTCGGCGATCTGGATCGCGTTCAGCGCGGCGCCCTTGCGCAAATTGTCCGACACGCACCACAGCACGAGTCCGTTCTCCACCGTCGCGTCCTCGCGGATGCGGCTGATATAGGTGGCGTCCTCGCCGGCGGCTTCATACGGCGTGGCATAACCGCCGGGCTCCTGCTTGTCGATGACGAGACAGCCGGGCGCCACGCGCAGGATGTTGCGCGCTTCATCGGCGGTGATCGGATGCTCGAACTCGATGTTGACGGCCTCGGAGTGGCCGACGAAGACCGGCACGCGCACGCAGGTCGCGGAGAGCTTGATCTTGGGATCAAGGATCTTCTTGGTCTCCGCCATCATCTTCCACTCTTCCTTGGTGTAGCCGTCCTCCATGAAGACGTCGATGTGGGGGATGACGTTGAAGGCGATGCGCTTGGGAAACTTCTTCGCGACCAGCTCGTCATTGGTGTAGACGGCCTTGGTCTGCGAGAACAATTCGTCCATCGCATCCTTGCCGGCGCCCGACACCGATTGATAGGTCGAGACCACGACGCGCTTGATGGTGGCCTTGTCGTGCAGCGGCTTGAGCGCCACCACGAGCTGCGCGGTCGAGCAGTTCGGGTTGGCGATGATGTTCTTCTTCCTGAAGCCTTCGGTCGCGGCCGCGTTCACCTCGGGCACGATCAGCGGCACGTCCGGGTCCATGCGCCAGGCCGAGGAATTGTCGATCACGACGGCGCCGGCGGCGCCGATCTTCGGTGACCATTCCTTCGACACCGAGCCGCCCGCAGACATCAGGCAGATGTCGACATCGGAGAAATCGTAATGCTCGAGCGCTTTGACCTTCAGGGTACGATCGCCATAGGAGACCTCGACGCCGACGCTGCGGCGTGACGCCAGGGCAACGACCTCGTCCGCGGGGAATTTGCGCTCATCGAGGATGTTGAGCATTTCCCGTCCGACATTGCCGGTCGCGCCGACGACTGCGACTTTGTAACCCATCGTTCACTCTCCGATGAAAAAGCCCGTTCCTGAAGCTGACGCTTAAACAGGAAGAGCAGCGCTTCTATGCGAGAACCGGCCTCAAGACAACGTTGGACCCTGCCTGAAGGCCGTGGATGCAGTCGCCTGAGGCCAGCACGGCCGCAAACCCCACCCAGATCCATCTGGCGCTCGCCAATTTCGCCGACGAGGTGGTCGGCACGCTGGCGCGCCTGTTCGCCTATGTGGGGGCGCTGGCCCTGTTTGCCATCCTGGCGCTTGCCGGGCTCGGCCAGCTGCCCGATTTGCGTGACGATGAGCCTGCCTCGAAACCAGGCTGGGCTATCGCTGACCGTTCGCATCCGGCCTTCGCTCTCAGTCGGCTCGATACATCAGAGAAAACAGCCTCTTATACGATTTTCAGGCACCCCGAAGGCGGCCGCCGCGACGTCATGCGCTGGGCTGGCGACGCCGACAGACCTTGGGCCGAGCTCGAGATCTATCGGGAAGGCAACGAATTCGACGTGACGCGGCCGGCGGCCTCGGGCCTCGCCGTCCAGATGGGCCTCGTTGCGGCCACCGCGCTGGAGCAGGCCGGCCTAATCGACACCAAATTCGGCCCTGTCGCCCTGTTCTGGCCATCGGGTACCGCGGACGGCTCGCCGGCGTGCCTTGGCTACCTCAAGCGCAACGAGGAGCCACCGCTGCAGATCTCCGGCTTCTCCTGCCAGGGCGACACCATGCCGGCCCGGCGCGCCGCGATCGCCTGCACGCTGAACCGGCTGACACTGCTGACCTCGGGCAATGAGCCGAAGCTGGCGGAGATGTTCGCCCATGCCGAGCTGAAGCGCCGCTCCTGTGATCCCGTCGGCTCGGCCGACTGGCTGCTGGGCGCGGCGAATGCGCAATTGCGCGGCGCGCTTTGACCCGTATCAAGCTCAAGTCGCTGGTATTCATGCAACTTTTGCCGGCGCGCCCGATTATTCCGTGTTGGTGTGACTGAATTGACCTAGTTGCAGTGCCCCGGGCCGCGCTAGTATGGGGTGAAATCGACCGGCGGCTTGCCGCCTGAAGGGGACGTGATGAGCTCGAATTTTTTTGCCGCGAACAGATTGGCGACCTTGCTTGCGGCGAGCGCCGTGATGGCCGTGGCCTTCGCGGCGCCGGCCTCGGCCGACACCAAGACCAAGCAGCGCTTCGACGATCGCGGCCGTCCCTATTACGGCCCTGCTGGTCCCAACGCGGTCTACCAGCAGGGTCGCACCCGCATCTATGTGAGCAAGCGCTCCTGGCTCGACGGCGGCACCGAGGTCAATCCGGGCGACCGCAAGTTCACCGACTACGCCTTCCCGCCGGCCGTCGGCTATCCGTCCTTCGCCCGCGAAAACCTCAACCGCCCGATCGATCGCCAGCCGCTGGCGACCCCGGCCGATGTCGGCGGCTACCCGCAGAATTTCCCGCTGTACTGAGCGGGCTGATTTCCGAATCAGAATGGCCGGGCTCGCGCCCGGCCATTTTTGTTTGTGCGAGGTGCCGTAGGGTGGGCAAAGGCGCTCTTGCGCCGTGTCCACGATCTCTCTCGATCACGAACAATGCGTGGGCACGCTTACGCTTTGCCCACCCTACGACACCACCTACGAATTGGCCGCCGGATCATAGCGCCGGCAAAACTCCTCGATTGCCTCGGAGCGGAAATCGGCGAGGCGCCCGAAGATCAGCTCGTCCGGCCAATCCCACCAGGCGATGCGGCGCAGGCTTGCCGCGACAGCATCATCGAAGCGCTTGCGGATGGCGCGCGCAGGCACGCCGCCGACGATGGTATAGGGCGCGACATCGCGGCTGACGACGGCGCCCGCGCCGATCACCGCGCCGTCGCCGATGCTGACGCCGGGCAGCAGGATTGCGGCGTGGCCGATCCAGACATCATTGCCGACGATGACGCGGTCGCCGCGGCGATGGGCGAAGAAGTCGCGATCGCGCGTTGCGCCCGCCTCGTAATATTCGGGGACATAGGTGAAGCGATGCTGCGACGGCCGCCCCATCGGATGATTGGGCGCGCCGATCCGCACCGAATTGGCGATGGCGGTGAACTTGCCGATCACGGCGTCGGCGACGTCGCAATATTCGCCGAGATAGGAGTAATCGCCGAGCGCGGCGTATTCGATCCGGGTGTGGCTAAGGATCTCGCAGCGCCGCCCGATCTGCGCCTCGCGCTGGCGCACGGTTTCATGGATGAAGGTTTCCGCGATCTTGGGGCGGGGTGAGGCATCCATGAAAGTAGCTCCGGGAGCAGGTGCCGTAGGGTGGGCAAAGGCGCATCGCGCCGTGCCCACCATCTCTCTCTAATCACAACCAACTGGTGGGCACGCTTGCGCTTTGCCCACCCTACGATTGCGGTGCTTGTGCTACGCGTGCAGCTTCTGCAATTCCTTCAAAATCGCTTCGCCCATCTGCGTGGTCGAGGCGGCGGTGGTACCTTCCGACTTGATGTCGGCGGTGCGAAGACCGCTGGCGAGCACTGCGGCGATCGCCTGGTCGACCTTGTCGGCGAGATCGCCCATGTCGAAGGAATAACGCAGCGCCATGCCGAAGGACGAGATCATCGCAATCGGATTGGCGAGACCCTTGCCGGCGATATCAGGAGCCGAGCCGTGCACCGGCTCGTACAGCGCCTTGCGCTTCCTGGTCTTGACGTCGACCTCGCCGAGCGAGGCCGAGGGCAGCATGCCGAGCGAGCCGGTGAGCATCGCGGCGATGTCGGACAGCATGTCGCCGAACAGATTGTCGGTGACGATGACGTCGAACTGCTTCGGCCATTTCACCAGCATCATGCCGCCGGAATCGGCGAGCTGGTGCTCGAGCGTGACGTCGGGATATTCGCGCTTGTGGAGCTGGGTCATGACCTGGTTCCAGAGCACGCCCGACTTCATGACGTTGCGCTTCTCCATCGACGTCACCTTGTTCTTGCGCTTCCTGGCAAGCTCGAAGGCGACGCGGCCGATGCGCTCGATCTCATAGGTGTCGTAGACCTGGGTATCGATGGCGCGCTTCTGGCCGTTGCCGAGATCGGTGATGGTCTTGGGCTCGCCGAAATAGACGCCGCCGGTGAGCTCGCGCACGATGACGATGTCGAGGCCCTCGACCGCCTCGCGCTTGAGGCTGGAGGCATCGGCCAGCGCCGGATAGCACACCGCCGGGCGGAGGTTGGCGAACAGAGCGAGATCCTTGCGCAGGCGCAAGAGGCCGGCTTCCGGGCGGACCTCATAAGGCACCGAATCCCATTTCGGACCGCCGACCGCGCCGAAGATCACGGCATCGGCGTCCTTGGCCTTGGCCATGTCGCCTTCGGAGATCGACACCTTGTGCGCGTCATAGGCGGAGCCGCCGACCAAGCCCGTATCGGTCTCGAATTTGGCGATCCCCGATGAATTGAGCCAGTCGATCAGCCGCTTCACCTCACCCATCACCTCGGGGCCGATACCGTCGCCGGGGAGCAGCAGCAATTTGTGGGTCGCCATATCAGTTCTTCCTCAGTTTTCCTCGTCATTGCCGGGCTTGACCCCGGCAATCCAGCTTTTTTGAAAGATGGATGCCCGGGTCAAGCCCGGGCATGACGAGCAGGATGAAATTCGGCCGGAGTGCTAGAGCGGCGTTGCGCGCTTGGCAAGACACCATTGCCGGGGTGCGGCTGTGCAAGGCGGACGGGGCCTGCCACACTGCGCCCCGCCGGAGTACCCCCTTGCCCGCACCTCGCCGCCCACCTGTCGCGCATCCCGCGCGGCTGATCCTGACCCTGTCGCTGGCCGCCACCGTCGGGCTCGGCATCGGCCGCTTTGCCTATGCGCTGGTGCTGCCCGACATGCGGGAGGACCTCGGCTGGTCCTACTCGGCGGCGGGTTTCATGAACACCATCAACGCCGTCGGCTACCTCGTCGGCGCGCTGGCCGCGTCCCGGCTGATCCAGCGCATTGGCTGGTCGGCGGCGATCCGCGGCGGAACCCTCGCCTGCCTCGCCGCGCTGGCCACCTGTGCACTGACGGGGAATTTTATCGCGCTGAGCCTCGCCCGCCTGGTGCTCGGCCTCGGGGCCGCGGCCGGCTTCGTCGCCGGCGGCGCGCTGGCGGCTTCAATCGCGCAGTCGCGCCCCGAACGGGCCAATTTCCTGCTGAGCCTGTTTTATGCCGGGCCCGGCATCGGCATTCTCGCCTCCGGGCTGATCGCACCGTTCACGCTGCAGCATTTCGGTCCGGGCTCATGGTGGATCGTGTGGTGGGCGATGACGCTGCTCTCGGCCGCGATGACCGTGCCACTGTTTCTGGTGCGGATCGAGAGCGGCGCGCGCTTTTCCGAAGGCAGAAACGGCGCCTTTGCCGTGCTTCCGGTGCTGATCTATCTCGCCGCCTACTTCCTGTTCGGCGCCGGCTACATCGCCTACATGACCTTCATGATCGCCTATGTGCGCGACGGCGGCGGCGGGGCCGCGGCGCAGGCGGCATTCTGGGGCCTGATCGGCATGAGTGCGTTCGTCACGCCCTGGGCCTGGCGCCGCGTGCTCGCGCTCGATCGCGGCGGTCTCGCCACCGCGATCATCCTCGGCACCAACGCGATTGGCGCGGCCTTGCCGATCCTCGGCCATTCGCCTGCATGGCTCGCAATCTCGGCGCTGGTGTTCGGCGTGGCCTTCTTTGCGGTCGTCGGCTCGACCACAGCCTTCGTGCGCTTCAACTATCCGGGCGAGGTGTGGCCGACGGCAATCGCGGCGATGACGATCTCGTTCGGCATCGGCCAGACATTGGGTCCGATCGTGGTCGGCGCCATCACGGACGCGCTGGGGAGCTTGAGCTACGCGCTGAATGTATCGGCGGCGCTGCTGGCGCTCGGCGCGGTGCTGGCGCTGCTGCAGCGGAAGGTGGGGCCGGCCAAATAAGCGGTGCCGTCGGGTGGGCAAAGCGAAGCGTGCCCACGCATTTTTCGCGATCGAGAGAGATGATGGGCACGGCGCTACGCGCCTTTGCCACCCTACGGCAGCGGAGTTCGCCGCTAGCTCCCACTGAACGAATTATACCCCTGGTCTTCCCAATAGCCGCCCTTGTAGTCGTTGGTGACTTCCATCGAGATGACGTATTTCGGGTTCTTGAAGCCGAGCTTTGTCGGCACGCGGATCTTCATCGGGAAACCGTAGGCGCGCGGCAGGATCTCGCCCGCATATTTGAACGTCATCTGCGTCTGCGGATGCAGCGCGGTGCGCATGTCCAAGGGCGAGTTGTAGCCGTCCTTGTCGGCGCACTGGAACCAGACATATTTCGCGCGCGTGTCGGCGCCGACAAGCTTGAGGAAATCGCGCAAGGGCGTGCCGGTCCAGCTGCCGATCGCGCTCCAGCCTTCGACGCAGATGTGGCGGGTGATTTGGGTGAACTGCGGCAGCTTATAGAGCTCGTCCAGCGTCCAGGATTTCTTGTTCTCGACGAGGCCGCGGACCTCGAGCTTCCAGTCTTTGCCATCGACTTCGGGCGCATCGTCGAGATCGTAATAGGCGTTGAACGGGAACGGCTTTGTGATCGCGCTCTCGGGAAAGGTCGGCGCCAGGGCGTCGGGATTGAAGATGAAGTCCTGCACCGCGTCGTTGAACTTCGAGACGGTCTTCAGCATCTCCTCGGCCGACGACGAATCGATCACGTCGCAGCCGGTGAGCAGCGTCAGCGCCCCGAGGCTGGCGCCGCCGGCGATGAAGCGGCGGCGGGTGAGATCGGGCATCACCTTGAGGGAGTCCTTGATTAGCAGCCGCTTGTCGACACCGGGGATCAGGAATGAGCGCTTGGCCATCGTTATTCTCCTCAGCGACCGACGATCATCGCGCGCAGGCTCTTCGGCACCAGCAGCGCAAGCAGCACGTGAATGACGAGGAAGGCGCAGATCGCGGCCATGCAGAAGAAATGGACATAGCGCGCGGTCGGATAGTCGCCGAACAACGTCACCAGCCAGTGTAATTGCACCGGCTTCCACATCGACAGGCCTGACAGCACGATCAGCACGCCGACCACGATGATGCCGGCATAGAGCAGCCGCTGTACGTAATTGTAGACTGTGAGATCGTCATGGGCGAGCTTGAAGGTCAAGGCCGCCTTGACGTCGTGGAGCACGCCTGACGGCGTGATCGGCAGCAGCTTTTTCCGGAAGCGGCCGGTGGCGAAACCGGTGATGAGATAGGCGAGGCCGTTGACCATCAGCAGCCACATCGCCGCAAAATGCCAGAGCAGCGCGCCGCCGAGCCAGCCGCCCAGCGTGACGTCATGGGAGAAGCGGAAGTCGAACAGCGGCGAGGCGTTGTAGATTTGCCAGCCCGACATGATCATCAGGATCATGGCGACGGCGTTGGTCCAGTGCATGACGCGGACCCAGGCCGGCTGGATCACCTTGGCCTTGGTGGCGCTGATCTGCTCGTCGGTCGCGGTAAGGCTCGACATGATGGTTCCGTCCTGAACGTCGGTGTCGGTGATTATACGCCGGTCCGGCCGCTTTCGTTACGCCACGCGGCAAATCGAATCGATACCGTCAGGCTATGGTGGTCAAAATAATGCGAGCCGGGTCTCCCCGGCTCGCCGTTTCGTCCGCATCCTGTCGGGGATGAAACAGGAGGGTGCGGTGTTACGTTGCCGGCATCAGCACGGTGTCGACCACATGGATTACGCCGTTGGACTGGTTGACGTTGGAGATCGTCACCATCGAAGTGCCGCCCTTGGCGTCGATGATCCAGACCTTGCCGTCCTGCTTCTTGACGGTGAGTTCCTCGCCCTCGGCCGTCTTCAGCTTCTTGCCATCGGTGAGGTCGGAGGCCTCGAGCTTGCCGGGCACGACATGGTAGGTGAGGATCTTGGTCAGGGTCGCCTTGTTCTCGGGCTTGACCAGGTTATCGACGGCGCCGGCCGGCAGCTTGCCGAAGGCGGCGTTGGTCGGGGCGAACACCGTGAACGGGCCCTTGCCTTCCAGCGTCGGGACGAGACCTGCCGCCTTCACCGCCGCCACCAGAGTGGTGTGGTCTTTCGAATTGACGGCGTTCTGGACGATATTCTTCGAGGGGAACATCGCGGCGCCGCCGACCATGACGGTCTTTTCCTCGGCGCGGGCGGGCGCGATGATTGTTGCGGTGATGGCCAGCGCGCCGAGGGCAGCAGCGGTGAGATAGGCAATGCGCTTCGACATGGAGAGACTCCCGATTGTGACCGGCGATCGCCGGCGTTTGCGTTGGGGCAACAACGGCGTCTGCGACAGTTGACGTGAAGCAGCAGCGCGTCGTTGGCCGAACTACGGGAGGATTCGCGCGGCGGTTTCGGGGAATAATTTATTGTGATGCGTGAAACTATGGCGCGGCGTGTCCGTGTGGGGTGGGTGCGCAATCGCACGGTGCCGTAGGGTGGGCAAAGGCGTGAAGCGCCGTGCCCACCACTCTCTCGATCACGGAAAATGCGTGGGCACGCTTACGCTTTGCCCACCCTACGGCAGGGTGCCCGCCTCAGTCTCTATTGTTCGGCGTCTGGATAAAGCCGCGATTATGGGTCGGGCTGATCAGGAGCTCGTTGATGCAGACGCGCGGCGGCATCGAGGCGATGAACGCGATGGTGCGGCCGAGATCTTCGGGCTGCAGCATCTTGGCCTCCTCCTCCTCGCTCGGCACCACCGGGCGCAGCTTCAGGATTGGGGTCGCCACTTCGCCCGGCATCAGGCAGCAGGCGCGCAGGCCGTTGATGCATTCGTCCATGTTGAAGGAATGGGTCAGCGCCAGCACCGCATGCTTGGTCGTGGTGTAGGCCGGGCCCGGCATCTTCGAGACGTGGCGGCCGGCCCAGGACGAGACGTTGATGATCGAGCCGTCCTGCTGCTTGCGCATCGTCGGCAGCACTGCGCGCATGCAATAGAGCACGCCGTTGAGATTGACCTGGACCAGTCTGTCCCAGCCCTCCAGTTCCATATCCTTCCAGCTGCGCTTGGGGACATTGATGCCGGCATTGTTCACGAGCAGGTCGATGCGGCCATGCTTCGCGACGATTCCGTCGGCCGCCTTCTGGGCCGCGCCCGCGTCAGCCACATCAAGCGCGAGTGCTTCAGCGGATCCCCCAGCCTTGGTGATCTTTGCCACCACGGCATCCAGGGCTGACTCCCGTCGGCCGGAAACCACCACCGTCCAGCCGTCGGCGGCCAACGCCTCGGCGCCGGCCTCCCCGATCCCGCTGCCGCCACCGGTGACCCAGGCCACGCGTTTCCCATTTTTTGTCATGCAAACTGTCTCCGTTGCTTCATTGGGGCGGTTTTTGCTAATCCAGCCCTCGGTTTTGACCGGCCTTGTCAGTCCTGCGGTCGAGGAAATCTTGCATGAACCACGCAGCCAACGCCAACCTGTTTTCCCGCCTGTTCGACGGCCTCGACGACCCCAAACGCCTCGCGATCGAGACGCATGACGGCGCCCGGATCAGCTATGGCGATCTGGTCGCGCGGGCAGGCCAAATGGCGAATGTGTTGGTCGCGCGCGGCGTGAAGACCGGCGATCGCGTCGCGGTGCAAGTCGAAAAATCGGTCGCCAACATCGTGCTGTATCTGGCGACCGTGCGGGCCGGCGCGGTCTATCTGCCGCTCAACACCGCCTATACACTGAACGAGCTCGATTACTTCATCGGCGATGCCGAGCCGGCGCTGGTGGTCTGCGATCCCTCCAAGGCGGAAGGCCTCGCCCCGATCGCCGCCAAGGTGAAGGCCAGGATCGAGACGCTCGGAGCTGACGGCAGGGGCTCCTTGACCGACGCCGCTGACAAGGCCAGCGGCGAATTCGCGACGGTCGCACGGGCCAACGACGACCTCGCTGCGATCCTCTACACCTCGGGCACCACCGGCCGCTCCAAGGGCGCGATGCTCAGCCACGACAATCTGGCCTCGAACTCGCTCTCGCTCGTCGACTATTGGCGCTTCACCGACAAGGACGTGCTGATCCACGCGCTGCCGATCTATCATACCCACGGCCTGTTCGTGGCGACCAACGTCACGCTGTTTGCGCGGGCCTCGATGATCTTCCTGCCCAAGCTCGATCCGGATCTGATCATCAAGCTGATGGCGCGCGCCACAGTGCTGATGGGCGTGCCGACCTTCTACACGCGCCTGCTGCAAAATCCTGCGCTGTCGAAGGAGACGACCAAGCATATGCGGCTGTTCATCTCGGGCTCGGCGCCACTGCTGGCCGAGACTCACCGCGAATGGTCCGCACGCACCGGGCACGCCGTGCTCGAGCGCTACGGCATGACCGAAACCAACATGAACACGTCGAATCCCTATGACGGCGAGCGCGTCCCCGGCGCGGTCGGCTTCCCTCTGCCCGGCGTTTCGGTGCGCGTCACCGACCCAGAGACCGGCAAGGAATTGCCGCGCGAGGAGATCGGCATGATCGAGGTCAAGGGCCCGAACGTGTTCAAGGGCTATTGGCGCATGCCTGAGAAGACCAGGTCGGAATTCCGGCCCGACGGCTTCTTCATCACCGGCGACCTCGGCAAGATCGACGACAAAGGCTACGTCCATATCCTCGGCCGCGGCAAGGATCTCGTCATATCCGGCGGCTTCAACGTCTATCCCAAGGAAATCGAGAGCGAGATCGACGCCATGCCCGGCGTGATCGAATCAGCGGTGATCGGCGTGCCCCATGCAGATTTCGGCGAGGGCGTCACCGCCGTTCTCGTGTGCAACAAGGGCGCCGACGTTACCGAAGCCGCGGTGTTGAAGGCGCTCGACGGACGGCTGGCAAAGTTCAAGATGCCGAAGCGGGTGTTCGTCGTCGATGAATTGCCACGCAATACGATGGGCAAGGTGCAGAAGAACGTGCTGCGCGATACGTACAAGGATATTTACGCGAAGAAATAGGGGCGCGAAGCCCGCAATCCGTAGGGTTAGCCGAAGGCGCAACCCACCGCTTTGATTTACGCGGTGACAGAAGTGGTGGGTTACGCTGCGCTAACCCACCCTGTGCAGCCAAACTCACTGTCCGCCCACCAGGCTCATCACAAACCGGTTGCCCACGATCAACAGATAACCGAACGCAGCCTCCAGCGCGTCCGCTTCGAGGTGCCCCAGAGCGGCATACGTCGAGCGGCACGTCGGCGATGCGGGCGAGGCTGCAGGCGATCCAATTTGAACGGTCGACAGGCCGCGCCGGCCGTCTTGGGTGGATTGCAGACGGCGCATATCCGCCGCCATGCGGGAAATCGATGCGTCTCGCGGAAATTGGCAATGGCACGCGAGCTTGCCAAGCGGTCGAGGCGCCATGAACTGACTGGTTCGAACCATGACAGCCGCTCGGCGGCTTAGAGCCGTTCCAATAGTAATTTCAACGCGCCTCAACGGTGATCACAAAAGATGAATCATCGCTCTGTTCTTCGTCGGTGCACCATTGCTCTGGTATACCAAGGCCCCGATTGGCTTGATGCATCAACGCCGTAGAGCTGAACCCAGGTTCGGTTTATGGCGATTTGGTGATTGCGCAGGCGAAATCGACTCCGTAAATAGAGCCGACCTTTCGCGATCCCCGCGCGCGCCCCGCTGGGCCGCCATAAACATCAAAAGCCCATGACCGCACGGATCGAACGACCGCTTTCACCACACATGCAAGTCTACCGCTGGACGTTGACGATGGCGCTGTCCATCGTCCATCGCGCCACTGGTATCGCCCTCTACGTCGGAACCCTGCTGCTGGCCTGGTGGCTGATCGCAGCGGCGTCCGGCTCCGCCGCCGCCTATTCCAACGTGCAGGCTTTCACCGGCAGCATCATCGGCCGGCTCATCGTGTTCGGCTACACCTGGGCGCTGATGCACCACATGCTGAGCGGTGTCAGGCACTTCGTGTGGGACCTCGGCTTCGGCTTCAAGGCCAATGAGCGCGAGGCGCTGACCTGGGCGGCCCTGATCGGCGGCATCGTCCTGACGGTTCTGATCTGGATCATCGCCTACGCGATCGGAGGTATACGATGAGCGCCAGCGATACGCCGAAGCGCAGCATGCGCACCCCGCTTGGTCGCGTCCGCAATCTCGGCGCCGCGCATTCGGGAACCTCTGATTTCTGGCGCCAGCGCCTCACCGGCGTTGCGATGACCCTGCTGATGCTGCCGGTGATCATCGTCGTCATGATGACGCTCGGCAGCAACCAGGCCGGCGCCAAGGTGATCCTCGGCTCGCTGCCGATCGCGGTGATCATGCTGCTCTTCATCATCGCCAGCGCCTGGCACATGAAGATCGGCATGCAGGTCGTGATCGAGGACTACGTCCACAACGAGAAGCTGAAGCTCATCTCGATCATGCTCAATAATTTCTTCTCGATCGCCGTCGCGCTCGCCTCGACCTACGCGATCATCAAACTGTCATCCGGAGTGTAAGCCATGGCCACAGAGACGAATGGCAAGGCCAACGGCGCTCCCGCCAGCAACGGCAAAGCCTATCCGATCGAGGACCACACCTATGACGTCGTCGTGGTCGGCGCCGGCGGCGCGGGCTTGCGCGCCGTGGTCGGTTGCAGCGAGGCCGGCCTGAAGACGGCATGCATCACCAAGGTGTTTCCGACCCGCTCGCACACGGTCGCGGCCCAGGGCGGCATCTCCGCTTCGCTCGGCAACATGCACAAGGACGACTGGCGCTGGCACATGTACGACACCGTGAAGGGGTCGGACTGGCTCGGGGACCAGGACGCGATCGAATATATGGTGCGCAACGCGCCCGAGGCGGTCTACGAGCTCGAGCATTGGGGCGTGCCGTTCTCGCGCACCGAGGACGGCAAGATCTACCAGCGTCCGTTCGGCGGCATGACCATGGACTACGGCAAGGGCCAGGCGCAGCGCACCTGCGCCGCCGCCGACCGCACCGGCCACGCCATGCTGCACACGATGTATGGCCAGTCGCTGCGTCACGCGGCCGAGTTCTTCATCGAGTTCTTCGCCATCGATTTGATCATGGACGACCAGGGCACCTGCCGCGGCGTCATCGCGCTCAAGCTCGACGACGGCACGCTGCACCGCTTCCGGGCCCAGACCGTGATCCTCGCCACCGGAGGCTATGGCCGCGCCTACGCCTCCTGCACCTCGGCGCACACCTGCACCGGCGACGGCGGCGGCATGGTGCTGCGCGCCGGCCTGCCGCTCCAGGACATGGAGTTCGTGCAGTTCCACCCGACCGGCATCTACGGCTCGGGCTGCCTCGTCACCGAGGGTGCCCGCGGCGAAGGCGGCTATCTCGTCAACTCCGAAGGCGAGCGCTTCATGGAGCGCTACGCGCCCTCGGCGAAGGATCTCGCCTCGCGCGACGTCGTCTCGCGCGCGATGACCATCGAGATCCGCGAAGGGCGCGGCGTCGGCAAGAAGAAGGACCACATCTTCCTGCATCTCGACCATCTCGATCCCGCCGTGCTCGCCGAGCGCCTGCCGGGCATCTCCGAATCCGCAAAGATCTTCGCCAATGTCGACGTGACGCGCGAGCCGATCCCGATCGTGCCGACCGTGCACTACAACATGGGCGGCATCCCCACGAACTATCACGGCGAAGTGCTGACCAAGAAGGACGGCGACGACAACGCCGTCATCCCCGGCCTGATGGCGATCGGCGAAGCGGCCTGCGTTTCCGTGCACGGCGCCAACCGCCTCGGCTCGAACTCGCTGATCGACCTCGTCGTGTTCGGCCGCGCCGCGGCGCTGCGCCTGGCCGAGAAGCTGACGCCGAACGGCAAGCAGCCCGAGCTGCCGGCGAACTCGGCCGATCTCGCGCTCGGCCGCCTCGACCATTATCGCTACGCCTCCGGCGGCACGCCGACCGCAAAGCTGCGCGAAGGCATGCAGCACGTGATGCAGAACAATTGCGCCGTGTTCCGCACCGGCGAAGTCCTGAGCGAAGGCCAGAACCTGATCGCGAAGGTCCACAGCGGCATCACCGACATCGCCGTGTCCGACCGCTCGCTGGTGTGGAATTCGGATCTCGTCGAGACGCTGGAATTCGACAATCTGATCTCGCAGGCGGTGGTGACGATGAACTCGGCCGCCAACCGCACCGAGAGCCGCGGCGCGCATGCGCGCGAGGACTTCTCCGCGCGCGACGACCAGAACTGGATGAAGCACACGCTGGCCTGGCTCGACGACAAGGGCAAGGTCAAGATCGAGTACCGCCCGGTTCACGACTACACCATGACCAACGACGTGCAGTACATCCCGCCGAAAGCGCGCGTGTATTGATTTGCTGCTTGTCATTGCCGGGCTCGACCCGGCAATCCATCCTTGAAGATGGATGCGCGGGTCAAGCCCGCGCATGACGAAAGAAACCAGAGGCAGGACTAATGGTTGAATTCGCACTTCCCAAGAACTCGAAAATCACCGGCGGCAAGACCTGGCCGAAGCCCGCAGGCGCGACCGAGACGCGCGAGTTTCGCGTCTATCGCTGGAATCCTGACGACGGCAAGAATCCGAGCGTCGACACCTATTACGTCGACGTCAATGATTGCGGTCCGATGGTGCTGGACGGCCTGATCTGGATCAAGAACCACATCGACCCGTCGCTGACCTTCCGCCGCTCCTGCCGCGAAGGCGTCTGCGGCTCCTGCGCCATGAACATCGACGGCCAGAACACGCTGGCCTGCACCCGCTCGATGCACGACGTGAAGGACGGCGCGGTGAAGATCAACCCGCTGCCGCACCAGCCGGTGGTCAAGGACCTGGTTCCGGACCTCACCAATTTCTACGCGCAATACGCCTCCGTCGAGCCGTGGCTGAAGACGACCTCGCCGACGCCGCAGAAGGAATGGCGTCAGAGCCACGAGGACCGCGAGAAGCTCGACGGCCTCTACGAGTGCATCCTGTGCGCCTGCTGCTCGACCTCCTGCCCGAGCTATTGGTGGAACAGCGACCGCTATCTCGGCCCGGCCGCTCTCCTCCAGGCCAACCGCTGGGTGTCTGACTCACGCGATGAGGCGACCGGCGAACGGTTGGACAATCTCGAGGATCCGTTCCGCCTCTACCGCTGCCACACCATCATGAACTGCGCCAAGGCCTGCCCGAAGGGCCTGAACCCGGCCGAGGCCATCGCCGAGCTCAAGCTCAAGATGGTCGAACGACAGATCTAGGCCGCATCGATGCTGGCTCTGCCCCGGCCCGGGCGGCCGCCGGGGGCAATCTGCGATTGGAGCAACTCGGATAAAATTCGCTCCATCTCGTGTCGCGGGCGATTCAACGGCCTACAACCTCCGGTTCCCATCACAAGCCGCTTCCTTCCTGACGCGCGATTCAAGTAAGCTCTCCGGTCGGGGGACCGGAGCGACCGTGCAGGGCGCACAACGCAACTCGCTGAGACTGCTGCAGTGGATGATGGCGGCATCCCTGGCGCTGCCCATTGCGCTGTTTGCCATTGCCTCAACGATTTCCTACAATTCGACGCTTGATATCGCCGACCGCGAGATCGAGCGGACGCTCGATGTCGCGCATGAGCACGCGCTCAAGGTGTTCGAGACGATCGACCGGAGCCTGGCCGAGCTCAACGAGGTCGTGCGCGACCTGCCCGACGACACGATCCGGTCGCGGGAACCCGCCCTGCACAAGCGCCTGAAGCAGCTCGCCGACGCGCTGCCGCAGCTCAAATCCGCCTGGATCTTCGATGCCAACGGAAAGGCTCTGGTCAACAGCCTGGCCTCGCCGCCGCCGGATCAGAGCTTTGCCGACCGCGACTATTTCTATTCCCATGTCGACCAGAGCATCGGAACCTTCATCGGCGCCGTCTTGACGCCGCGCCCGCCCTACCAGGGCGCGCGCTTCTTCGGCGTCAGCCGCCGCCGCTCGTCCGACGACGGCAGCTTCATCGGCGTGATCCAGGCATCCGTCCTGCCTGAATATTTCGAGAGCTTTTACGCCAGGATCGGCAGCGATCCGGGCTCCTTCTTTGCGATGGGCCGCACTGATGGCGTGCTGCTGGCGCACCTGCCGCGGCTCGATCGCGATTTCCGGCTCGATCCGAACGGCCAGGTCGGCCGCAGCATCGCAGCCCATCCCGTCCATGGGCTGATGACCATCGCCTGGCCGACCGACGGTCTGGAGCGGCGCATCGGCTACCGGCGCGTCGCCGGATATCCGATCTATGTCAGCGCCGGCCTCGAGACCTCGGCGATCCGCGGCCGATGGCTCACGACCATCAGCCAGCATCTGGTGTTCGGCCTGCCGGCCACCGCGCTGCTGTTCATCCTGCTGGCCTTCGCCTTCCGCCGCACCCAGCATCTGCAGCTCGAAGCTGCCAAGCGGCGCGAGGCCGAGGAGGCGCTCAAGCACAGCCAGCGGCTGGAGGCGCTGGGCCAGCTCACCGGCGGCGTCGCGCATGATTTCAACAACCTGCTGACCGTGATCCGCGCATCGGTCGATCTGTTGAACCGCCCGCAACTGAGCGAGGAGCGGCGGCAGCGCTACATCACGGCGATCGGGGAGGCCGTCGCGCGCGCGGCCAAGCTGACCTCGCAGCTGCTGGCCTTTGCGCGGCGCCAGACCTTGAAGCCCGAAGTGTTCGACGTCGGCGAGCGGATGCGATCGCTGCGCGACATGCTCTCCACGCTGCTTGGGCCTGCGATCGAGATCGTCACGCAGCTGCCGGCCGAGCTCTGCCTCGTCAGCGCCGATGCCGGCCAGTTCGAGACGGCCATAATCAACATGGCGACCAACGCGCGCGACGCCATGCAGGGCAAGGGCCGGATCATCTTCACGGTGCACGCGGCGACATCAGTTCCGGATACGCTCGCGCACCTCTCCGGCAGCCAGACCGTGAAAAATCCCGGTTTCATCTGCGTCACCGTCAGCGACAGCGGCGTCGGCATTCCCGCAGGCCAATTGGGCCGCATCTTCGAGCCGTTCTTCACCACCAAGCAGGTCGGCCAGGGCACCGGCCTTGGCCTGTCGCAGGTGTTCGGCTTCGCCCGGCAATCCGGCGGCGAAGTGACCGTCGTCAGCGAGGTCGGCCAGGGCAGCACCTTCTCGCTCTATCTGCCGCGCGCGCCGGCCGATCTGTTGCCCCGGAGTCCCGCGCCGACCACGGCCCCGGCTGTCGCCGGCAGCGGCATGTCGGTGCTGGTCGTCGAAGACAATATCGAGCTCGGCAATTTCGCCGCCGACGGGCTGACCGAGCTCGGCTACAGCATCACGCTGGTCGACAACGCCACCGACGCGCTCACCGAACTTGTCAGCCACGCCGATCGCTTCGACGTCGTCTTCTCCGACGTCGTCATGCCGGGGATGACCGGGCTCGATCTGGCGCAGACGATGTGCGATCGCTGCATCAGCGTACCTATCGTGCTGACCACCGGCTATAGCCAGGCTCTGGCCCAGGACGGCATCGCCGGCTTCGAGCTGGTGCAAAAGCCCTATTCGATCGAAGAGCTGTCGCGGGTCCTGCACCGCGCGGCGCGCGCGAAACGGGTGCGCGACGGCGCCGCGGAGTGAGATCAGGAACCCGAGGGAACCGGCTCGCGTTGTCCGCTCATGCAGAAGCCGGTCCGAAACAGTGAGCCGGGCAAGACACCGCCCATCGTGAAGATTACCGGCGAGAATGGCGATGAGGTCGCCCCGCCGCCGCCGGAAGTGCTCGAGCCCGATTCCGAGCTTACCCCCGAGGAGGTCGAGCAGGCGCGCAAGGATTATCTCCTCACCCGCTTCTGGATCAGTGCGCGCGGCTTCTGGAGCCGCAAGGGCGACCGCCTGGCCTGGCCGTTCTCGATCGGCCTCGTCGTGCTCATCGTTCTCACCGTCGGCTTCCAATACGGCATCAATGTCTGGAATCGGGCGATCTTCGACGCCATCGAGAAGCGCGACGCGACCACCGTCTTTCACCTCAGCGCTGTGTTCTTCCCGCTCGCCATCGGCAGTATCGCGCTCGCTGTCGTCCAGGTGTTTGCGCGGATGGGAATCCAGCGACGCTGGCGCGCCTGGCTCACCAATAGCGTGCTGACGCGCTGGCTCGCGAACGGGCGCTACTACCAGCTTAACCTCGTCGGCGGCGACCACAACAATCCGGAATACCGGATCGCCGAGGATTTGCGCATCGCGACCGACTCGCCGGTCGATTTTCTCGCCGGGGTGACCTCGGCGCTGCTGTCCGCGGCAACCTTCATCGTCGTGCTCTGGACCATCGGCGGCGCGCTGACCGTCACGCTTGGCGGCTCCGCCATCACCATACCGGGCTTCCTCGTGATCGCCGCGGTGCTCTATGCCGCGATCGCCTCGGGCTCGATCATGGTGATCGGCCGTCAATTCGTGCAGGTCTCCGAGGACAAGAACCAGGCGGAAGCCGATTTCCGCTACACGCTGACACGCGTGCGCGAGAACGGCGAGAGCATCGCGCTGCTCGGCGGCGAAGAGGAGGAACGCGGCGGCATCGATCGCAATTTTTCCAACGTGCTCAGGCAATGGGCGCGGCTCGCGGGACAACACATGCGGACCACGCTGGTGTCGCAGGGCTCGAGCCTCGTTGCCCCGGTCGTGCCGCTGCTGCTGTGCGCGCCAAAATTCCTCGACGGCAGCATGAGCCTCGGACAAGTGATGCAGGCGGCCTCCGCCTTCACCATCGTGCAGAGCGCATTCGGCTGGCTGGTCGACAATTATCCCAGGCTCGCCGACTGGAACGCCTGCGCGCGCCGCATCGCCTCGCTGATGATGTCGCTCGACGGCCTCGAGCGTGCCGAGCAGGGCGACGGCCTTGGCCGCATCAAGCGCGGCGAAACCAGCAACGATGCGATGCTGGAGCTGCACGACCTTTCCGTCACGCTGGACGACGGCACCGCCGTGGTCGGCGAGACCGAGGTGGTGATCGAGTCCGGCGAGCGGCTCCTGGTCGCGGGCGAATCCGGCACCGGCAAGAGCACGCTGGTGCGCGCCATCGCAGGCCTGTGGCCATGGGGCGGCGGCAGCGTCAACTTCCATCCCGACCGGCGGCTGTTCATGCTGCCGCAGCGGCCCTACGTGCCCTCAGGCAGTCTGCGCCGCGCGGTCGCCTATCCCGGCGCCGAGGAGGACTGGACTGTCGAGGAGATCGGCGAGGCCCTGCACAAGGTCGGCCTCAATCATCTCAAGGAGAAGATTGCCGAAGAAGGGCCTTGGGATCAGACCCTCTCAGGCGGCGAGAAGCAGCGCCTCGCCTTCGCGCGGCTCTTGCTCCACACCCCCGATATCGTCGTGCTTGACGAAGCGACCTCGGCGCTCGACGAGAAGAGTCAGGACAAGATGATGCAGATGGTCACGGACGAGCTGCCGAAGGCGACCATCATCAGCGTCGCGCATCGTGTCGAGCTGGAGGCCTTCCACAGCCGCAAGATCGTGCTGGAGCGCCACAAGGGCGGCGCCAAGCTCGTCAGCGATATCGACCTGATTCCCCGCAAGGGCCGGCGCAGGCTGCTCGGGCGATTCCTGCGCCAGCGAAAGGCGGCGAAGAAGGCGGCGTGAGATCCGTAGCCCGGATGGAGCGCAGCGCAATCCGGGAAAGTCTATCGGCGACGCGAGAACCCCGGATTCCGCTTTCGCTCCATCCGGGCTACAAACTCTCGTGAAGATTGGAGTCCCCGGCAAAACCGGCTATGCATGCGCCGCCCGCAACGAGGACCGCCTGCTTGACGCCCGACAATTCCCTTTCGACCGCGCCATTCGGCGCGTTTGCGCCCAACGCAGCGCAGGCAGCGATTATCAGTCTCGTGCAGGGATCGGGGCTGAGGCGCGGCGCGTTCCGGCCCTGGATGTCGCGGCTGGTTCATCTGCTGCGCAGCGGCCCGGTCGACGTGAAATATCAGGGCGCTTCGTTCCGCTTCTATCATCAGGGCAGCGCCACCGAGCGCGGCGCGCTGTTCAACCCCGATTACAACATCGACGAGCTCGACTTCCTGCGTCAGCACACGCCGATCGGCGGCACGTTCGTCGACGTCGGCGCCAATGTCGGCACGTTTGCTTTGGTGATGGCGCGGCAGGTCGGGCCCGGTGGCAAGGTTGTCGCGATCGAGCCGCATCCCCTCACCTTCAACCGGCTCTCGTTCAACCATTCCGCTTCGGAAGCGACGCAGGTTCGCCTGGTGCAGGCGGCCGCGGGAGATGCCGACGGCGAGCTGATGATCGAGAGCGGCGGCGGCAATCTCGGCGCCACGCATGTCGTCACCGGCGCGGCCAGCACGGAGGCCATCAAGGTGCCGTCGCTGCGGCTGACACGCATTCTGGACGAGGCCGGCGTGACCCAAGTCGATTCGCTCAAGATCGACGTCGAGGGATTCGAGGACCGCGTGCTGATCGGATTCTTCCGCGACGCGCCCCCATCGCTGTGGCCCCGCGCCGTCGTGATCGAGCATCTGTCACAGAACGAATGGCAGCAGGATTGTATCGCTGACATGGTTGCGCGCGGCTTTACCGTCGCGCGCAAGACGCGCAGCAATACGTTCCTGTCGCGCTGACGCCGAACCCAAGGAGGATACGATGATCGATCATTTGGGCCTCTCCGTCTCCGACTATGAGGCCGCGAAGGCGTTCTATGCGAAGGCGCTCGCGCCGCTCGATTACAGCATGATCATGGAAGTGACGGCGGAGCAGACCGGTCACGCCGCGGCCGCCGGCTTCGGCGCGAACGGCAAGCCCGATTTCTGGATCGAGGGAAAGGGCGCCATGAACAAGCCGGTGCATGTCGCGATATCTGCGAAAGACCGCGCCACAGTTGACGCGTTCTACAAGGCTGCGATGGCGGCAGGCGGCCGCGACAACGGGCCGCCCGGCCTGCGCCCGCATTATCACGCGAACTATTACGGCGCCTTCGTGCTCGACCCTGATGGCCACAACATCGAGGCCGTCTGCCACACGCCGGAATAGGGCAGCGTGAGGCGGAACATCGGCGCCACATCATCGTTGTCGTTCTCCTGACAACTGACCCCGTGCTGCCGATGCCGATCGAACCGCCCGAGATACCGCCATCGACACCCGGCACGCCGACCGAGCCGCCGCCCGGCATCCCGCCGGGCAATCCGCAGCCTGAAATCACGCCGCCGGTACACGAGCCCGGGCAATCGCCGCGACCTGATGAATTGCCAGGCCGCATGCCTGAAGAGATTCCATCGCGCGGACCGAACGGTCCGCTCGCACCCAATCCCGCGACGGATGCCAATTCGTCGCTCGTGTCACGTGCGAGACGAGAGCAATCACATCTGAGGCGATTGCGACTCACGCCTGAATACGCAATGAACGTTGTCCTCGTGACATGATTTGCATGCAGAAATAAATCGCGACGCAATGTCTTCGCCCGCCACAATCCAGCCTAACGCGTAGCTGTTCATCACCCGACTTCACATCGTCAAAGAACCTTCCGGGGAAGTTCAACCACATGACCAACCTTCGTTTCGTGCTGCTCGCCACGACGGCCCTGACCGCGATGCAATTTGCCTGCTCCGCAGCTCATGCGCAAAGCGCGCCGCCGCTCGTGGTCGCGCAGGCCCAGCCGGAGACGGGCCCTGACGGAAAACCGAAGCAGCCTCCGAAGGAAGCGCCAAAGGGACCCCCGCCCGGTGCGCCCGCCGCCCGCCCGGCGACGCCGCCTCCCGCCGCTCCGCCTCCCCCGCCGCCTGCTGCGCCCAAGCCCCCGGCCGCACCGCCCCCGGCCGCTGCACCGCCGCACCCGCCTGCTCCACCCCCACCGGCTGCCGCACCGGCACGCCCGACGCCGCCGCCTCCGCCGCCCGCGACCCATCAGGCCCCGCCGCCCCCGCCGCCTGCTGCACCCAAGCCGCCGACGCCGCCGCCGGCTGCGGCTCCGCAGCAGCATGCGCCGACACCGCCTCCGCCGCCGCCTCCGCAGCAGCACGCTCCCGCTGCACCGCCGCCGGCGCCGACCGTGACACCGGCTCGTCCGGCCGCAACGCCAACGCCTCCGCCGCCCGCGGCCCCTGCGGCTCGGCCAGCGCCCGCGGCAACGCCAGCCCCGACGGCCACACCGTCACCCGCAGCGCCGGCGGGCCGGCCGACGCCGACTCCAACCCCGACGGCCACACCGACACCCGCAGCGCCAGCAGGCCGGCCGACGCCGACTCCAACCCCGACGGCCACACCGGCGCCAGCAGCGCCGGCGGGCCGGCCGACGCCGACTCCAGCCCCGACAGCCACGCCGGCGCCAGCAGCGCCGGCGGGTCGGCCGACGCCGGCTCCAACCCCGACAGCCACACCGGCGCCGTCAGCAACGCCAGCGCCCGGCACGACGCCATCAGGACGTCCCGGCGCGCCGCCGGCGGCAGGAACAACGACTCCAACCCCGGCTCCAACGGCCACGCCGGCGCCCGGTGGCGCAACGCCAGGACGCCAGGGTGCAACGCCACCCCCGGGCGCACCCGCTGCCGGAACGGCGCCTGCTCCCGGAACACCGCCTGCGGCACCGCAGGCGGGCACCGCGCCGCGTCCCCCGGCGCCGCCGCCCGGCGTCGCAGCTCCGACAGTCGTTCCTGCCTCACCGGCCGCGGCTCCGCCGCCCGACAAGGCTCAATACGCACCGCCGACGGTTACGCCGGCGTTCCGCGCGGCGCCGGCAGTGGCCGCTCCGCTGCCGCCGCCGCCGCGCCCGCCGCAGCGTGACCTGACGCCGCTCGCCTTCGGCGCGGGCGTCGTCGCCGGTGCCGTGATCGGCGCCACCATCGCCGACTACCGCAACCAGCGGCAGGAGATCGTCGAAGGCGGCCGTACCGTCTACACCGAACCGGATCGCATCATCATCCGCGACCCCAGCGGTCAGGAATATGTTCGCGGCAACGATCTCTACCGCTTCCGCTACGGCGCCCGCGACATCCGCACCGAGACCGTCGGCGGCGAAACCCGCACCGTCGTGATCCGTCCCGACGGCAGCGAGGTGATCACCGTGGTCGGTCCCGATGGTTCGCTGCTGCGCCGTATCCGCAGGGACCCCGGCGGGCGCGAGCTCGTCATCATCGACAACAGCTACCGCGATCCGCGGTCGGTGGGCGGCTTCTATGTCGACGTGCCGCCGCCGGTCGTCAACATTCCCTACGATCGCTACATCGTCGACGCTCAGGAAGCCTCGCCTGACGTGATCTACGAGACCATGGAAGCACCGCCGGTGCAGCGGATCGAGCGGCGTTATTCGCTCGACGAGATCCGCTACTCGCCGAACGTCCGCATGGCGATGCCGAGCATCGATGTCAACACGCTCAATTTCGAGACCGGATCGTGGACCATTCCGCCGGATCAGGCGGCGCGGCTGCAGGTGATCGCCGACGGCCTCAATCGTGCGATCCAGCGCAACCCGCGCGAGGTGTTCCTGATCGAGGGACACACCGATGCGGTCGGCAATGACGTCGACAATCTGTCGCTGTCGGATCGCCGCGCGCAGGCCGCAGCCGAATTGCTGACGCAGCAGTTCGGCGTGCCCGCCGAGAACCTGACGTCGCAGGGTTACGGCAAGCAGTACCTGAAGGAGCAGACCGACGGTCCGAGCCGCATCAACCGGCGCGTCACCATCCGCCGCATCACGCCGCTGCTCAATGGCGGCACGGCCTCGCTGCCGCCGCCCCCGCCCGGCGTCACGCCGCCGCGCTGAGACGATAGCCACAAAGCAAAACGGCCGGGAGCGATCCCGGCCATTTTTGTTTTGGTTGTTCTCGTGCCCCGGACACAGCAATCGTAGGGTGGGCAAAGGCGCACTTGCGCCGTGCCCACCATTTGCAAGTGGTGGGCACGGCGCGCGAAGAGCGCGCCTTTGCCCACCCTACAAGACTATTCCTTGTCGCTCTCGAGCCGGAAAATCTGCGAGCCTTCGCTGCCGGAGAGAAGTCCGGTCTTCGAATAGAGACCGAGCTTGGTGCGCGTGTCGGCGATGTCGAGGTTGCGCATGGTCAACTGACCGATGCGGTCGGCCGGCGTAAACGCGGCGTCCTCGACCTTCTCCATGCTGAGCCTTTCAGGCGCATAGGTCAGGTTCGGGCTCTCGGTGTTGAGGATCGAATAGTCGTTGCCGCGGCGCAGCTCGAGCGTCACCTCGCCGGTGACGGCGCGGGCAACCCAGCGCTGCGCGGTCTCGCGCAGCATCAACGCCTGCGAATCAAACCAGCGGCCCTGATAGAGCAGGCGACCAAGGCGCATGCCGCTGATGCGGTACTGCTCGATCGTGTCCTCGTTGTGGATGCCGGTGACGAGACGCTCATAAGCAATATGCAAGAGCGCCATGCCGGGCGCCTCGTAGATGCCGCGGCTCTTGGCTTCGATGATGCGGTTCTCGATCTGGTCACTCATACCAAGGCCGTGACGGCCGCCGATAGCGTTGGCTTCGAGGAACAGCGCGACCGGATCAGAGAAGGTCTTGCCGTTCAGCGCGACTGGCTGGCCTTCCTCGAAACGCACCACGACCTTCTCGGCCTTGACGACGCAATCGTCGCGCCAGAACGGCACGCCCATGATCGGGTTGACGATCTTGATGCCGCTGTCGAGGCTTTCGAGATCTTTCGCTTCGTGCGTCGCGCCGAGCAGATTGCTGTCGGTGGAGTACGCTTTCTCGGCGCTCATCTTGTAGGCAAAGCCCTGCGCGGTCATGAATGCCGACATCTCGGCGCGGCCGCCGAGCTCGTCGATGAACTGCTGGTCGAGCCAGGGCTTGTAGATGCGCAACGACGGATTGGTCAGCAGGCCGTAGCGATAGAAGCGCTCGATGTCATTGCCCTTGAAGGTCGAGCCGTCGCCCCAGATGTTGACGCCGTCCTCCTTCATCGCCGCGACCAGCATCGTGCCTGTGACGGCGCGGCCGAGCGGCGTGGTGTTGAAATAGGTGATGCCGCCGGTCGAGATGTGGAAGGCGCCGGACTGGATCGCGGCGATGCCCTCGTGCACCAGCTGCGTGCGGCAATCGACCAGCACGGCCTTCTCGGCGCCGAACGCTTCCGCCTTGCGCGGGATCTCGTTGTAGTCGGCCTCGTCGGGCTGGCCGAGATTGGCGGTATAGGCGTAGCAGCGCGCGCCCTTCTGCTTCATCCAGAGCAGCGCCGCCGAGGTGTCGAGGCCGCCCGAAAAGGCGATGCCGACTTTCTCACCCTTGGGCAGGCTTTTCAGGATCGTGGTCATGGGGCTTCCAATTCGGGGTTTCAAGGGCTGACGTGAGGGTGAACGTGACCGCGCGAATATCAAATTTCGCACGCCTCGGCACCCATTTAATGGCCTCAGATCGAGGGTGCGGGACCCGTCTTGCGGCCGAACAGGCGCTTGCGGAGCCGATAGGCGGGCATGTTCAGCCGGGTCAGGGCGGCATCGACCGCCTCATCCGAGAACCGGGTCCGCGGCCAGCGGTAGATCAACGCGAAAGCGAACCAGATCACGACGAAGGTGACGAGGCCGGCGGTTGCGACATCAGTGAAGAAGTGGCCGCCAAAGGCCATGCGCAGGGCGCTGGTCACGGCGCCGAACACCACTGCGCCGGCATAGGCGAGCGGCCGCCAGGCCGGAGGGGCCAGCGCGGCGGGGGCCAGCGTCCAGAATGCCGTCGCACCCTCGCCCGAGAAAAAAGAGCAATTGCGTTCGCAATCGCCCCGCGGATCCCACCACGCCACGAATTGCTGATCGCCGGCAAACTCGGTCACCACCACCGGCCGCGGCCGGCCCCAATAGGTCTTGAAGGTGAGGTTCGAGAGAATGACGGCCGACATGATGATCGTGACCAGCAGGAACACGATCGCGCGTCCCGACACCATCAGGGGACGGTCGGGCCTGATCATCTTGACCACGAGCGCGACCAGCGACGGCAGCACGAACACCCAGGAGACCCACATCGCAGCATCGCGCGCGATGGCGGCCCATTCGTTCAGCTTGAGCGGAAAGGATTTGGTTTGGGGATCGAAGAACAGCGCGGCGAGCTTGAGATCGAGTTCGGGATAAAGGCCGAAAACGACGCCGATCACGAGCCACAGCGCCAGGGCGATGAAGAGTCCAGTCCGGTTCATGGCGCGCGGTTTAGCGGAGTGGGACGGGGATGGAAACCCTGGAATCCATCGTGACGCGGGCGCTGATTGTGTGGTGCGCAGCTTCGCGTCACGAGGGAATGCCGTCACCGCACATCCGGCCTTGAATTCGACGGGAGCGGCGGAGGCGGCCGGCGCGGGGCCGGCGGGATGCGCCAGGCCCCGGCATTGCGACCGGCGATCAGCCAGTAGACGACGCCGGCGATGATGCCCGCGCCGGTCATGATCTCCAGATGCCGGCGCACGATACCTTCGAATTGGAACGTATCGGGATGGAACGGGATGAGGCCGAGATAGCAGGCGAGCCCGACCAGGCCGCCGCCGACGGCATAGGCGAGCGCGCTGCGGATATAGAGCGCTTCCGTGATCGCCACGATCACCGCCGCCGGCACCAGTGCAAAACCGGAGACGAAGATGAAGCCGAAGCCGAGCAGGATGTCGATCGTGCCCTGATCGACAGGACCGGCTCCGAGATCGGAGAACTCAGGAAACAGCAGCGCGCCGACGACGATCATGCCGCCGACGAAACAGGCGGCGAGAAAGCCGATGAAGATGACGATGAGGCGGCCGATCAGGGACATGCGGGCAAAGTCACCGTAGTCGTCATTGCGAGCCACCGGGGCCGCGCGAAGCGCGGCCCCGGTGGCTCGCAATGACGAGGAGGCGAGAGCGCGCACATCGCTAGCTAATCCGTCATCGCCATGGCGCGCAGCGCCTGGCGCTCGCGGGCCGAGAGCTTTTCCGTCTCCGACTTGAGCTGGCCGCAGGCGGCGAGGATGTCGCGGCCGCGCGGGGTGCGCACCGGCGAGGAATAGCCGGCGTTGAAGATGTATTCGGAGAATTTTTCGATCTGGTCCCAGTCCGAGCATTCATAGGCGGTGCCGGGCCAGGGATTGAACGGGATCAGATTGATTTTGGCGTGAATGCCCTTGAGCAGCTTCACCAGCAGCTTTGCATCGTCGAGCGAATCGTTGACGCCCTTGAGCATCACATATTCGAAGGTGATGCGGCGGGCGTTCGAGGCTCCAGGATAATCGCGGCAGGCCTGCAGCAGCTCCTTGATCGGATATTTGCGGTTGAGCGGCACCAGCTCGTTGCGCAGCTCGTCGCGCACCGCATGCAAGGAGATCGCGAGCATGACGCCGATCTCCTCGCCGGCGCGCACGATGTTCGGCACCACGCCCGAGGTCGACAGCGTGATGCGGCGACGAGAGATGCCGATGCCTTCATTGTCGCCGACAATGAGCAACGCATCGCGCACCGCGTCGAAATTGTAGAGCGGCTCGCCCATGCCCATCATCACGATATTGGTGACGCGGCGCGTGCCGTCCTCGCGGTCAGCCCAATCATTAAGACGATCGCGCGCGACCATGATCTGGCCGACGATCTCGCCGGCGGTGAGATTGCGCACCATGCGCTGCGTGCCGGTGTGGCAGAACGAGCAATTGAGCGTGCAGCCGACCTGCGAGGAGACGCAGAGCGTGCCGCGATCGGTCTCGGGGATGTAGACGCATTCGACTTCATGCGCCTTCTGAACGACGTCGCCGCTCGGCAGCCGCAGTAGCCATTTGCGGGTGCCGTCGTTGGAGATCTGCTCGGCCACGACTTCGGGCCGGTCGACGGTGAAATGCTGCGCGAGCTCGGCGCGAATGCCCTTCGAGATCGAGGTCATGTCGTCGAAGCTCTGGGCGCCGCGGAAATAGAGCCAGTGCCAGAGCTGCTGCACGCGCATCTTGCGCTGTGCCGGCGCGACGCCGATCTCGCCGAGACGGTCGGCAAGTTCAGTGCGCGACAGGCCGATCAGCGACGGCTTTGCCGGCGGCACATAGGTTTCGAGCGGAGTCTTCTCCACCAGGATTGCGTTGTGCGGCTCGGTCGTCGGTTGCATTGTTTGCCTGAATAGTTGCTGTCTCGTCATGCCCGGGCTTGTCCCCGGGCATCCACGTCTTCTTCGCCTGTGGCTCGCACGTGGATGGCCGGGTCAAGCCCGGCCATGACGACTGAAACTGTGGAACCGGCTTTATATAGCAACCGGAACCGCCGATTGCGACCGTGGCAATTACTTAGCCTTACCGCCGGCAATCCTGCGCAATCTTGTCGAGAGCCTGGGCGAGGCCCTTCAGTGAGAATGTATCGGTCGTCTCCGTCCCCTTGGCCGAGACGCCCTTGACCACGAGATCGGCGGATTTGCGCATGGCCTCCACCATTCGCTCCTCCTCGGCCGCGTTCTTGATCCAGAGGCCGTCGCCCTGCGTGTACATCGCGAAGGAGGCGCCGCCGACCTCGACGGTCGATTCCGAGCCCGGCTTCAGCGCGTAGCCGATCATTACGGAGACTTCGTTGTTCACCTTCTCGGCCGGCCGGGTCGAGACGAAGGCATAGGCGGGGTCACGCGGCCGGTTCGGCGGATTTGTCTTCGACGAGGAAGGCTTTGCTAGCGCAAAGCAGACCTTCTTGCCGTTGGGTGTCGCCGCATAGGCACCCCAGGTGCCGAATTGGCCGATCAGCGTCGGCTCCGCGCCACCCGCGACTGCCGCGGCAGGGGAGGCCGGCTTGCTCTCGGGCTTGGCGGCCGACTTGGCTTCAGGCTTGGCTTCAGGCTTGGCTTCGGTCTTGGCGGCTGGTGCCGCCGGCTTGGCCGCCGCCTTCGGCGCCGGTTGCGCGGTTTGGGCGCGCGCGGATTCACCCCACCCCCACGCCGCCACGCCAGTCATCAAAGCAAAAAAGAGCGCCCGCCACATGCTGGAGTGGTTCCCTCAATATTGTGACTGGAAGATGGCCCGGCGGCGATTTGTCCCCGCGCAGGGATAACTGGGAAAGTCCAGTTTGGGAAGGCAGTTAGCGGGACAACACGGTTAGCTTTTGGACCGCGCGGCGCGCTGTTCCGCCCATTGCGCATCAGTCCATCGCAACAGGTCCTCGGCCCCGGAACTGCGCAAATGCGCGCCGCCGTCGATCACCACCATCTCACCGTTGATGTATCCGGCGCGATCCGAGACCAGGAAGCTGGCGAGGTCGGCGAGCTCGCTATGCTGGCCGACGCGTCCCAGCGGGTTGCGGGTGGTCCACCCCTCGTCGCGGCCCTCGGGGCGGAGCTGCCCCGATGCGCCCGGCGTCGGGAATGGCCCCGGCGCGATCGCGACGGTGCGGATGCCCTTCGGGCCCCATTCCACCGCGAGGCTCCTGGTCATCGCCAGCACCCCCGACTTCGCCATCGCGGATGGGACCGTGAAGGCACGGCCGGTGATGGTCGAGGTCGACAGGATCGAGAGCACGACACCATTGTGCGCACCATCGATCCAGCGCTTGCCGGCAGCGAGCGTGCAGTACATCGCACCATGCAGCGTCGGCGCCAGGATCGCATCGGCCGCGCGGAACGACAGATGCTCGCTCTGCGCGATGAAGGTCGCGGCAGCGTTGTTGACGAGGATGTCGAGTGGCGCCTCGCGCCAGATCGCGTCCATCATCGCGTCGACCGCGGCACCATCGCGAACATCGCATGCGATGGTCGTGACCTTGCCGCCGGTCTCTGCGCGCATCTCGCTCGCGGTCGCTTCGAGACGGTCGAGCTTGCGGCCGCAGATCACGAGCTCGGCGCCTAGGCTGAGGAAGCGGCGCCCCATCGCAGCACCGAGGCCCGAGCCGCCGCCGGTGACGAGGATGCGCTTGTCCCTGAGCAGACCTGGTTCAAACATCGTTTGAATCCTCGCTGTTTCTGCTTGCTCCGTCATTGCGAGCCAACGGGCCGCGCTTTGCGCGGACCCGTTGGCTCGCAATGACGAGGATAGGCCGAACATTGCGTCAGACCAAAGAATCCGGATTGTCCGGTCGCGCTAAATCCGGCAAAACCGCTCCAACTATAATTCCACTCGAAACGCCCCACTACTTACTTCTCGAGAAGGTGCCGCCATGAAAGCCATCCTCTGTTCGCAATATTGCCAGCCCGACGATCTCGTGCTCGCCGATGTGCCGGATCCGGTGGCTGGTCCCGGCGAGGCCGTGATCGCGATCAAGGCGGCGGCGCTGAATTTCTTCGACATCCTGATGATCCAGGGCAAGTACCAGATCAAGCCGCCGTTCCCGTTCTCGCCCGCCGCCGAAGTCGCCGGCGTGATCGAGAGCGTTGGATCCGGCGTGACTGATCTCAAAGTCGGCGATCGGGTGGTCGCCTCGTGCGGTCACAACGGCGCGCGCGAAAAGATCGCGCTGCCGGCAGCCGGCATCGTGAAGATTCCCGACAATCTCGATTACGACCGCGCGGCCGGCATCATCATCATCTACGGCACCGCACTGCATGCGCTGGAGGATCGCGCCAGCCCGAAGCCGGGCGAGACGCTCGCCGTGCTCGGCGCTGCCGGTGGCACCGGCCTTGCCGCGTGCGAGCTCGGCAAGCTGATGGGGCTGAAGGTGATCGCCTGCGCCTCGTCCGAAGAGAAGCTCGAATTCGCCAAAGCGCATGGCGCCGAGCTGACGTTGAACTACGCCAAGGAAGATCTGAAGGAAGGCCTGCGCAAGCTCACCGGGGGCAAGGGCGTCGACATCATCTTCGATCCGGTGGGCGGTGCGTATGCCGAACAGGCGTTGCGCTCGATCGCCTGGGAAGGCCGCTTCCTCGTCATCGGCTTTGCAGCCGGCGACATTCCGAAGATGCCGCTGAACCTGGCGCTCTTGAAGGGCTGCGATATCAGAGGCGTGTTCTGGGGCGCCTGGACCCGGCAGAATCCGGAAAAGAACCGCGCCAATCTCGAGAAGCTGGTGAAATGGACGGCGGAAGGAAAGATTTCATCGCATGTCGACCGCACCTTCCCGCTGGCGCAGACCGCCGACGCACTGAAGGTGCTGGCGGGACGCCAGGCCATGGGCAAGGTGATCTTGCATCCGTGAGGTGACGCAATAGCGAAGACTGCCCCCGCAAGTCGTCCCTGCGAAAGCCGGGATGACATTGGCGTGTGTTGTCGCGCGTCCACTCCCTCTACGCGGTGCTCGAGCGCGGCGCCGTGTGGTTGAACCTCCCTCAACCATCATCGCCAAAATTGCGGTGCATTCCCCCGCGCCGCCCCAATCAAACCCAACTCTTTCCCGATTCGCGCAAACCGCCGTCGTTTTTTGGGCTGATTCAAACTGCGTTTTACCGGTTCCATTTGCGGGACACTTCTGGACAAGAGCAAGAAGACTGAAGCCGGGAATGCCCCTGCGTTACGTAGTAATGGGGAGCATCACCATGGAGACGACGGCGCATCGCCCGTCGAGGGAGTCGAGGGCGCTCGACTCCAGTCGAGTCGCATCACATCCGCCAACCGCGTCCTTTATCCGTGCTCGCGCCGCGCGGGCTGATCTTTCACGGGACGATCCAATTCCACTCTTCTTGTCCGATCCGCTCGGTGCGCCGGACCCACGCGAATATGCGCCGGTGGAGTTGCGCTCCAGATTTGTCCCGCGTGTTCTCGCAAGCGTTCTGGCTGCATCCACCCTGGCGGCTCTGGTCACACTGTTTCAGTCCGACTTTCGCGGCCTCTTGGCCGCCAATGCCGGTCGCTGGGTGGGCATCGCGGAGCAGGCCATGGCGTCGACCAGCCCGCCGGCCGTACGTCAGACCCCGCTCGAACATCCGGTCCGCGTGACCGACACCAAGCTGGCGAGCGCCGACACCCAAGACCTCCCTGCACCGTCAACGCCGAGCCGCGAAGCGATCGCGACCGCCTATCAGTCGGCGCTGCAAGCCCAGGCACCCGCACCCGTCGCCGCGCCGCCTGCGCCCCCTGCGCCCGTCAAGACGATCGACGCCGACACGCTCGCCGGGCTGATGACGCGCGCGAAGAGCCTGTTGAGGATCGGCGATATCGTTGCAGCCCGTCTGCTGCTCGAACGCGCGGCCAATGCGCAGGATGCGACGGCCGCGTTCCTGCTGGGACAGACCTATGACCCGGCCGTGCTGGGCACCAGCGACGCACGGAGCATCGCCGGCGACGCGGCCGCCGCGCGCGACTGGTACCAGAAGGCCGCGGCACTCGGATCGGCGGAGGCGGGGCAGCGCCTCGCCCAGCTTCGCAACTAGAGCTTTTTAGAGGACATCATGCGTAACGCTTTGAAAATGGCAGTTGCCGCCATCATGACCATCTGTGCCTTCGCGGCACGCGCCGAGCAGACCGAATACGATCCGGCCAAGGTCTCGGACGGACTGAAGGCCATCTTCCATTTCGGCTCGACCTCGACCAAGCAGTCGTTGAACGCCAACACTGTCACACTGATCACCGGCACGATCGGCGGCACCTATGTGCAGTTCGGCGCCGACCTCGCCTCCGTGCTCGACGACGGCAACAAGATCCGCGTGCTGCCGATCGTCGGCCGCGGCTCGGTGCAGAGCGTCGCCGACATTCTGTTCCTGCAGGGCGTCGATCTCGGCGTCGTGCGTGCCGACACGCTCGACTATCTCGAACGCAGGGGCTTTGCCAAGGATATCAAGAAGCAGTTCACCTATGTGACCAAGCTCTACAATGAAGAGATGCAGGTGATCGCGCCGAAGTCAGTCACGACGCTCAAGGATCTCGAGGGCAGGACCGTCAGCGTGGACCTGCCGAACGGCGGCACCTTCGTCACCGCGCTGACCGTGTTCGAGCGGCTCGGGATCAAGGCCAAGTTCGTCTATGTCGAGCAGCGCATCGCGATGGAGAAGCTGAAAGCCGGCGAGATCGACGCCGTCATCGTGGTCGGGGGCAAGCCTTACAAATCGGTCTCGAACTTCGCCAATGACGGACGCTTCCATCTTGCGGGGGTCGATTATGCAAAGCCGCTCCAGAGCGACTATCTGCCGGCGACGCTGAACGCCAAGGACTATCCGAACCTGATCAAGGAGGGCGAGACCGTGGACACGATCGCGGTGCCCGCGGTGCTTGCCGCCTATAATTGGGCTCCGAACACCGAGCGCTATCGCAAGCTCGCGCTGTTCGTGGACGCCTTCTTCACGAAATTCCCCGCGCTCCAGAACCCGCCCTTCCATCCGAAGTGGAAGGAGGTCTCGCTGGCGGCCCCTCTGTCCGGCTGGAACAGATTGCCGGTGGCACAGCAATGGCTCGACAAACATGGCATCGAACCGGTGACGCGGCAACGCTTCGAGGCATTCCTGAAGCAAACCCCCGCGGCCGCGAAAGTGACCGACGCAGAGAGGGAAACGCTGTTCAGGCAATTCCAGGCGTGGGACGCGGAGAAGGCGCGGGCGGAGAAGAAGTAGCGGTGGGGCGCGGTGGGTGGTGGAATCTCTTTCAGTGTCGTCCTGGCTATCGCCAGGACGACACAGGGACGGCTACGCGGCCTCCCCCTCATCCACCCCACGCTTCAATGCAGCGCGCGCCGCTTCGCGGTGCTCTGGCGTGATATGGCTCGCGACCATGCGAATGGCGGTGGCGAGAATGGCGGCGTCATCGGTGAAGCCGAGCACCGGCATCACGTCGGGGATGAAGTCGAACGGCAGGATGAAATAGGCGATCGCACCCAAGAGCGAGGCCTGGACATGGCGCGGCGTCTGCCGGTCGAACGCGCAGTAATAGGCCGCGAGCAGATCTTCAGTGAACGGCAGATGCGCGGCGACGCGCTTCAGCTTGCGCCAGAAGCGGCGGCGCACGCTGTCACGATCTTCCGCGAGCCGATCCGCCGGCTCGAAGCCGACGCTGTGTTCGGCAGCCATCTTCCCAAAACTCCCGCTTAAGGCGGCGCGACCGAAGGCCGCATCCGGTGACGATCACAAGATGGGGATGCGGCCCGGACCCGCAAGACGTCAGCCCTGCGTCAGCTTGGCAATCGCGTTCATCGCGGTGGCAAGCTCGATGTCGAGCTTGGTCAGACCGCCGGCATCATGGGTCGACAGCACCACCTCTACCGTCTTGTAGACATTGCGCCATTCCGGGTGGTGATCCATTTTTTCGGCTGTTAGCGCCGCCCGGGTCATGAAGCCGAAGGCCTCATTGAAATCCCTGAAGACAAAGGTCTTGCCGATCCCTTTGCCGTCCTGGACCTCGGCCCAGCCGGGGAGGGTGCCCAGCGCCTGCTTGCGGGCGTCCGCCGATAGACGTTCTGCCATGATGACCTCCGTTTCAGGGGAACTTTACCCTAACACCGTGCTGACGGTCCGGGTTCACTTGGGAGATTCGCTTGGGATTTGGCCGATCCGCTAACCATGACGGAGATGTAACCCCGGCGGACAAGAAATTTGCTACAATTGCGGGCGTAAACCGCCGGCCAAGATGAAACTGAGCCTGAAGCGCCTGTTTGGGAGATCGATGACCGGGGATTCCAACCTGGCTGAAGCGCCCTCTCCGCCTTCGCCGCGATCCGCGGCGCGGAAGACCGCGCTCGTGTCTCTGGCGCTGGTGCTCGCCATCATCGGCGCGCTGGCCGGCGGCTACTATTTCGCAATGCGGCCGGTGACCTTGAAGATCGCGGTCGGTCCCGCCAACAGCGACGACGTCAAGGTGGTCCAGACGCTGACGCAGGCCTTTGCGCAGAGCAAGGGTTTTGTGCGGCTGCGCCCGATCCAGACCGACGGTGCCACCGCCAGCGCCGAGCAGCTCGCCGAAGGCAAGGCTGATCTTGCCATCGTCCGTGGTGATCTCGAGGTCCCCAAAAACGCACAAGCCGTCGCAACGCTGCGCAAGAACGTCGTGGTGCTGTGGTCGGTGCCCGGCAAGGGCAAGAAGAAGGGCGCGAAGATCACCAAGATCTCGCAGCTCGCCGGCCATCGCGTCGGCGTGGTCGGCAAGACGCAGGCCAACGTCAATCTGCTCAAGGTGATCCTGCAGCAATACGGCGTCGATCCGGCCAAGGTCGATATCGTGCAATTTCCTGCGAGCGAGGTCGCGGAGGCGATCAAGGCGCAGAAGGTCGACGTCTATCTCGCGGCGGGCCCCGTCAACAGCAAGGTCACTGCGGAGGCGATCGCCGCCTCCGCCAAGGACGGCGGCACGCCGATCTTTCTCGCGATCGATTCGGCCGATGCCATCGCGCAGAACCATCCGGTCTATGAAGCCTCGGAAATTCCCGCCGGGACCTATGGCGGCTCGCCCGATCGTCCGGAGGACGAGGTCAAGACCATCAGCTTCTCGCACCACATCGTGGCGCGCAAAGGCCTGTCCGAGACCACGGTTGCGGCCTTCACCCGGCAGCTCTTCGCCGTGCGCCAGCAATTGCTGACCGACTTCCCGCAGGCCGCCAAGATCGAGACGCCCGACACCGACAAGGACGCGGTGATCCCCGTGCATCCGGGCGCCGCCGCCTTTGTCGACGGCGAGGAGAAGACCTTCCTCGACAAATACAGCGACTATATCTGGTGGAGCCTGATGGCGCTTTCGGCCATGGGTTCGCTCGGCGCCTGGTTCGCGGGCTATCTGAAGAAGGACGAGCGCGACAATAACAGCCATCTACGCGAACGCCTGCTCGACATGCTCACCGCCGCCCGCAAGAGCGAGACGACCGACGAGCTCGACCAGATGCAGACCGAAGCCGACGATATCCTGCGCGACACGCTGCGCTGCTACGACCACGGCGCCATCGAGGAAGGCGCGCTGACCGCCTTCAACATCGCGCTCGACCAATTCCACGCCGCGGTCGCCGACCGCAAGGCGGTGCTATCAAGCCTGCCGCAGAACCTGCAACGCGCCGGCGCGCAATTCCGGGCCGCCGGAAACGCATAGACGTTTGCGCGCGTAATTGCAGCGTCACATTGGCTCAATATAGGTTCCACCGTCATTCCGGGGCGCGCAAAGCGCGAACCCGGGATCTCGAGATTCCGGGCCTGGTCCTCAGGGTCGCATCGCGATCCCTTCGGACCATCCCGGAATGACGGCGCCAAATGTGCGCGAGACCGCTAGCCAGCGAGCCATCCCATGAAGATCAAATTCTCCCGCCGCAAATTCCTCACCACCAGCGCCGGCGCACTCGGCGCGATCGCGATGCCGCATCTGTCGCGCGCGGCCGACCGGCCGATGGTCACCCATGGCGTGCAGTCCGGCGACGTCACTATCGACGGCGGCGTGGTCTGGGCCCGGTCCGACCGGCCCGCGCAGATGCTGGTCGAGGTGGCGACGACTGATACCTTCAAGGACGCCCGCAAGCTGCCGCCGATCGCGGCGCTGCCGGAGAGCGACTTCACCGCGAAGATGCTGGTCGACAATCTTCCCGGCGGACAGGACATCTTCTATCGCGTCCGCTTCCGCGATCTCTCCCACACCGCGATCGAAGGCGAGCCCGTGGTCGGCCGCTTCCGCACCGCGCCGGCCGACCGCCGCGACGTCAGCTTCGTCTGGGGCGGCGACGTCGCCGGCCAAGGCTGGGGCATCAACCCAGATGACGGCGGCATGTTCACTTTCTCGGCGATGCGCAAGCATCGCCCGGACTTCTTCCTGCATTCCGGCGACACGATCTATGCCGACGGCGTGATCCCCTCCGAGGTCAAGCTTGCCGACGGCAAGACCTGGAAGAACGTCACCATCGCCGAGAAGGCCAAGGTTGCGGAAACGCTGGACGAGTTTCGTGCCGCGCACAAATACAATTTCACCGACGAAAATGTCCGCGCCTTCAATGCCGAGGTGCCGATCTTCGTGCAGTGGGACGATCACGAGGTGACCAACAACTGGTCGCTGTCGAAGGATCTGCCGGCGACCTACAAGGTGCGCGACATCTCGCTGCTCGCCGCGCGCGCCGGCCGCGCATTCCACGAAATGTATCCGATGCGCGAGAGCATCATTGAGCCGGGCCGGGTCTATCGCCAGATCTCCTACGGCCTGCATCTCGACGTGTTCGTGCTCGACGAGCGCAGCTATCGCGGCCCGAACGGCGCCAATCTCGACACCGAGTACGGCCCGGCCAGCTATTTCCTCGGGCCCGAGCAGATGGCCTGGCTGAAGCGCGGCCTGCTCAATTCGCGTGCGACATGGAAGGTGATCGCCTCCGACATGCCGCTCAGCATCCTGGTTTACGACGATGCGCCGAACAAGAAGGGGTCGGAAGCCTTCGCGCAGGGCGACGGCCCGCCGCGCGGTCGCGAGCTTGAGATCGCCGACCTTCTGCGCTTCATCAAGATGGCGCCGGTCAAGAACACGGTGTGGCTGACCGCCGACGTGCATTACACCGCCGCGAACTATTACAATCCCGACAAGGCGCAATTCCAGGAGTTCGAGCCGTTCTGGGAATTCGTGTCGGGTCCGCTGCATGCGGGAACGTTCGGGCCCGGCGAGATGGACAACACGTTTGGCCCCGAGGTGCGTTTCGTCAAGGCGCCCGGCCTCGACAAGCAGAACCTGCCGCCGTCCGCCGGCATGCAGTTCTTCGGCCACGTCAAGATCGACGGCGCCTCCGGCCAGATGACGGTGACCTTGCGCGACCGCGCCGACGTCGCGTTGTGGTCGACCACGCTCGATCCGAAACTCACCTGAAGCTGATTTAGCCGCCGCGCCCCTGCAAAGCCGCCTCCAGCGCATCGCTGGAGCACGGCTTTTGCAGCCGCGGATGCGCGGCGAACTGCGCGGGAATGCTGGTCTCCGCACCATAGCCGGTGACGAAGGCGAACGGAATCTCCAGCGCTGCCAGCCGCTCGGCGATCGCAAAGCTCTTCTCGCGGATCAGCTCGACATCGAGCAGCGCGAAGTCGGGCGCGCGCCTTGCGATCGCATCCAGCGCCTGCGCGACCGAGCCCACGGTGCGCACGTGTCTCACGCCAAAGCCGAGCAGCCGATCCTCAAAATCGATCGCGATGATCGGATCGTCCTCGACGATCAGAACATCGGCAGGGGTGTCGGCCGGGGAGGCAGGTATCATGATGTTGGCTATCGAGGGCTGCATGTTGTCACCGTCAGGACAACCTCATGCGACACCTGCGCCCAGCGCATCGGAGGGTTCCCGGAACGAAACTCACCACAGAACTGTTTTGACGTCTGTCCACATGTGCACACAGGCCGTGGCCGGAACTCGCTAATGTGGAGAGGAGGACGGGGGAGTTTGCGATGGATGCGCGTATCAGCAAGACGAGCGAGATCGACAGCCGCCCGGCCAACAATCTGCTGCGGCGATTGAATGCGACCGACTATGCGCTGCTCGCACCGCATATCACCGTTGGCGACGTCGGTGCGAGCCAGCTGCTCTACAATCCCGGCGACGATGTCCAGATCGTGCACTTTCCCTGCGGGCCGTCGCTCGCGACGTTTCTCGTCCCGAACGAAGACGGCCGCGACGTCGAGACCATTCTGGTCGGCCGCGAAGGCGCGGTGGGCGGCATCGTCAGCGAGGGATTTCTGCCGGCCTATACCCGCATCTGCGTGAAATTCGGCGGGCCGTTCGCGCATATTCACGTCGGCAAGCTGGACGCGGCCAAGGCGCGCTCGCCGTCGCTGCGCAACATCTTCGCCCGCTATGCCGACTGCATGCTGGCGCAGATATTCCAGTCGACCGCCTGCAACGCGATCCATTCGATCGAGCAGCGCACCGCGAAATGGATCGTCGCGGCGATGGAGCGGACCGGCGATGAGCACAGCGTGCCCCTGACGCATGAGCAACTCGCCACCTTGCTCGGCGTGGGGCGAAGCTATGCCAGCCGCGTGCTGCAATCGTTCAAGGCGGAAGGCGTGCTCGACACCAGGCGCGGCGCGATCCTGGTTCGCAACCATGACGGCCTGCGGCTGCGCGCCTGCCTCTGCAACGACGCCGTGAAGCTGCATTTCGAGGAGGTGCTGCGCGGGGTTTATCCGACCGAGGAAGCGAGCAGCACGGGGTGACGCTCGCCTCCTTGCCTCTCCTGCTCCGGGCGAGGATGCCGGTGCGCGACGCTGTATGTTCGCCGTGTTATACTGACCCTGCATGAGCGGGGCCCTTCTTCACACTGTCTTCGATGTTGCGGCGTGGCTGGCGGCGGGCGCGGCAGTCTACTGGCTGTCGCGACAAGGCTTGCGGTTTCCGGCGCAATCCTTCGCGCTGCCTTATGTCGCCGCGCTGATGTTCGGGGCCGGCCTCGGCGCCTATCTGTTCGGGTCCGCCAATCTGTGGCTGTCGGGCGAGAGCGGCATTGCGCGATCGGTCGAGGGCGCCCTCGCCGGCGGCATCGCAGCCGTCGAGCTCTACAAATGGTCCACGGGGATCGGCGTGCGCACCGGCGCACGGTTTGCACTGCCGCTGGCTCTCGGCATCGCAATCGGGCGGCTCGGCTGCTATTTTGCAGGCCTCGACGATTTCACCTACGGCACGCCGACAGCATTGCCCTGGGGCCACGATTTCGGCGACGGCATTCTCCGCCACCCCGTGCAGCTCTACGAGAGCGCCGCGATGGGTGTGTTCGCGCTGCTCTATGTGCTGGCGGTCTTGAACCGGAACGCGTACGCGATCACCAATGGTCTCTACCTGGTTCTGCTCTTCTATGGAGCGCAGCGCTTCCTCTGGGAATTCCTCAAGCCCTACGCCACGCTGATCGGCTCCCTTACACTGTTTCACCTGCTGTCGCTGTCGATTCTGCTCTACGCCGCAATCATGCTGGCGACGGCGCCCAAAGCGAGACCGCTACATGAACGCGCCGTTGCGTAAGTCGCGCCCCTACATCTTCTGGGGCCAGACCCAGTCCCTTTGTGAAATCTGCCTGAAGCTGGTGCCGACCAAGATCCAGATTCTCGACAACGAGGTCTGGTACGAGAAGCGCTGCCGGGAGCACGGCGTCCAGTCGACGCTCGTTTCCACCGACGCGGCCTATTGGCGTCTGTGCAAGGATTTCATCAAGCCGGGCGACCGGCCCCTGCAATTTCAGCACCGCACCGAATTCGGCTGTCCTTATGATTGCGGCCTCTGCTCCGACCACGAGCAGCATTCCTGCCTGGCGCTGATCGAGATCACCGAGCACTGCAATCTCACCTGCCCGGTCTGCTTCGCCGAATCGGCGCCCACACGAACCAGATTCACCCCGCTCGCGACGGTCGAGAAGATGCTCGACGCGCTGGTTGCCAGCGAGGGCGAACCCGACCTCGTGCAGATTTCCGGCGGCGAGCCGACATTGCACCCGGACTTCTTCGAGATCCTGGACGCCGTGCGCGCCCGCCCGATCCGCCATGTCATGATCAATACCAACGGCCTGCGCATCGCCCGCGAAAAGGATTTCGTGGCACGGCTCGCCGAGAACAAGCGCGGGCTGGAGGTCTATCTCCAGTTCGATTCGCTACGGCGCGATCCATTGATCAATCTGCGCGGCGCGGATTTGCGCAAGATCCGCCAGCAGGCCCTGGAAAATCTCGAGCATTTCGGTGTTTCGACCACGCTGGTGGCGACCATCAAGCGCGGCATCAACGATGCCGAGATCGGCGACATCGTTCGCCATGCGCTGACCTGGAAGTGCGTTCGGGGTGTCACGCTGCAGCCGGTGCAGGATGCCGGCCGCAACGAAAGCTTCGACAAGAATACCGACCGCATCATGCTGTCGGAGATTCGCAACCGCGTCATCGAGACCGGCGTGTTCGGCGACAAGGACATGATCCCGCTGCCCTGCAACCCCGAAAGCATCTCGATCGGCTACGGCTTGCGCAATGGCGCGAAGGTGCTTCCCCTGACGTCGCTGATTCCGCAGGAGCAGCTCATTGCGGTGATGCCCAACACCATCAGCCCGGAAAAATATCCGATGCTACGGGAGAAGTTCGTCGATCTGTTCTCGCTGTCATCAGGTCCGCTCAACACCTCCGAGCGCGTCTGCGAATTGCTGTGCTGTCTGCCCAGCTTCGAGGTGCCGCAAGGGCTTTCTTACGAGAACGTATTCCGCGTCACTATCGTGCAGTTTCTCGATCGCTTCAATTTCTGCGTCGGCAACGTCAAGCGCAGCTGCATCCATTTCGTCACTGAAAGCGGCGCGATCATCCCGTTCGATACCTACAACCTGTTCTACCGGAACGGCAAGATCGACGGCATCCGCGCCGCATTGGCGGGCCAGACCTATCGCGAGGCACGCCAAGGCGAGGAGGTGCCACGATGAGCGATACCGGCATAACTCCTCCGACACTGCCCCCTCAAGAGGACACACCTTCGACAGCGCCGCCACAGCGCGACGGGTGCCTGACCGCTTTCATGGTGGTTACCGGCATCGTGCTGCTTTTCCCCGGCCTGTGCTTCATGGCATTCGCCGGCCAAGGCGGCGCATTTGTCCTGATTGGATTGGTCCTGATCGGAACTGCGATCTTCCTCTTCATTCGCGTGGCGACCCCACCCAAGCCCCGTCAGTAGCGTGGCATCACGATGAGCACCATCGACCCCCCGCCCCCGCCCCGTTCGCCTCCCCCGCAGCGCAGCGGCTGCCTGACCGCGCTCATGGCCGTCCTCGGCGTCATCATGCTGCTACCGGGGCTCTGCGCACTGCTGTTCGGCGGGATGTCCCTGGTGGAAGGCGGAAAGATCGACTCGGACGTCGCACCGCTGGTCTCTTTGGGACTGCTCATCGCCATCGGAGGAGCCGCACTGATCGGGCTGGCCATCAAGGGGCGAAAAGCTCCCACCGATCCCGCAACCCGACCTTAAGTCCCGGGAATTCCCGGACAAAATTCAGTCAACCAACCGGCAAAGAACGCATTGTTTTTTGGCGGTTTTTGCATATATTGCGCCGCAAACGCACGGGGTACCCGATCGACATGGCCGGGTTTCCTTTTTTGGGCGAAGCAGGCCCCGTTTTCCACGTTTCCAGCGTTGTTCCCGCGAAGAGGTCCCGGTCTGACCGGCGAGATCGCGCTTAACCCATTGTCCGACCGCAAAGAAGCTCACTCATGAATCTTCGTAACGTCGCCATCATCGCCCACGTCGACCACGGCAAGACGACCCTGGTCGACAAGCTCCTCCAGCAATCCGGCACGTTCCGCGAGAACCAAAAGGTGACGGATCGCGCCATGGACTCCAACGATCTGGAGCGCGAGCGCGGCATCACCATTCTGGCCAAGGCCGCTTCGGTGCAGTGGAAGGACACCCGCATCAACATCGTCGACACGCCAGGCCACGCCGATTTCGGCGGTGAGGTCGAGCGCATCCTGAACATGGTGGACGGCGCCCTGGTGCTGGTCGACGCCGCCGAAGGGCCGCTGCCGCAGACCAAGTTTGTGGTCTCCAAGGCGCTCAAGGTCGGCCTCAAGCCGATCGTCGTCATCAACAAGGTCGACCGCCCCGACGCGCGCCCGACCGAAGTCATCAACGAGGTGTTCGACCTGTTCGCGGCGCTCGACGCCAGCGAGGAGCAGCTCGACTTCCCGATCCTTTATGGATCGGCCAAGCAGGGCTGGATGGCCGAGAGCCCGGAGGGTCCGCAGGACAAGGGCATGGAGCCGCTGTTCGACCTGGTGCTGCGCCACGTCGCGCCGCCGAAGGTCGAGGAAGGCCCGTTCCGCATGATCGGCACCATCCTCGAGGCCAATCCCTATCTCGGCCGCATCATCACCGGCCGCATCTCGTCGGGCGTGCTGAAGCCGAACCAGCAGGTCAAGGTGCTTCACGCCGACGGCAAGCTGGTCGAGACCGGCCGCATCACCAAGATCCTCGCCTTCCGCGGTCTCGAGCGCACGCCGCTCGATGAAGCCGAAGCCGGCGACATCGTCGCGATTGCGGGCCTGACCAAGGGCACCGTCGCCGACACCTTCTGCGATCCCACCGTCGAGGTGCCGCTGCCGGCCCAGCCGATCGATCCGCCGACCGTGTCGATGTCGTTCATCGTCAACAACTCCCCGCTCGCCGGCACCGAGGGCGACAAGGTGACGAGCCGCATGATCCGCGATCGTCTGCTGCGTGAAGCCGAAGGCAATGTCGCATTGCGCGTCGTCGAATCCGCCGACAAGGATGCGATGGAAGTCTCGGGGCGCGGCGAATTGCAGCTCGCGATCCTGATCGAGACCATGCGCCGCGAGGGCTTTGAGCTCTCGGTGTCGCGTCCGCGCGTCGTGTTCCAGAAGGACGAAGCCACCGGCGGCGCCCTGGAGCCGATCGAGGAGGTCGTGATCGACGTCGACGAGGAGCATTCCGGCGTCGTCGTGCAGAAGATGAGCGAGCGCAAATCCGAGCTGATCGAGATGAAGCCATCGGGCGGCAACCGCCAGCGCCTGGTGTTCTACGCGCCGACCCGCGGCCTGATCGGCTACCAGGGCGAACTGCTCACCGACACCCGCGGCACCGCGATCATGAACCGCCTGTTCCACGGCTATGCGCCGTACAAGGGCGAGATCCAGGGCCGCCGCAACGGCGTCCTGATCTCCAACGACCAGGGTGAGGCGGTGGCCTATGCCATGTTCAAGCTGGAAGACCGCGGCCCGATGATGATCGAGCCTGGCTGGAAGGTCTACAAGGGCATGATCGTCGGCGAGCACACCCGCGACAACGATCTCGAGATCAACGTGCTCAAGGGCAAGCAGCTCACCAATATCCGCACGACCTCGAAGGACGAAGCCGTGCGCCTGACCCCGCCGATCCGTATGACACTGGAAAAGGCGCTCGCCTATATCGAGGACGACGAGCTCGTCGAGGTCACCCCGAAGTCGATCCGCCTGCGCAAGAAGCATCTCGATCCGAACGAGCGCAAGCGCGCGGAAAAGGCCAAGGAAGCGGTGGCGTAAGGGTACCTTTCTCGCTCGGTGTCATTCCCCGCGAAAGCGGGGAATCCAGTACGCCGCGGCTTCTCGGCTCTACAACACCTGCCTCTGGATACTGGATCGCCCGCCTGCGCGGGCGATGACAGTTGAGAATGGTGGGCACGGCGCAAGAGCGCCTTTGCCCACCCTACGAAACGCCACTTTGTGGTGCCTTTAGCGCGTATCGGAGACGTGCTAGAGCCCATCCATGTCCTTCCCCTCCTCCGTCGATGTCGCCATCATCGGGGCCGGTGCAGCCGGCCTCGGCGCGGCGCATGCGCTTGGTGGCTCCGGTCTCTCCGTGATCGTGCTGGAGGCGCGCAACAGGCTCGGCGGCCGCGCCTGGACTGTACAGGCTTCGCCTGAAGTAACCTTCGACGTCGGCTGCGGCTGGCTGCATTCCGCCGACAAGAACTCCTTCGTGCCGATTGCGCGAACGCTCGGCTTCGAGCTCAACAAGGACCTGCCGCCCTGGCGCGAGCGCGCCTATGGCAATGCGTTTCCGCAAAGCCTGCGCGACGATTTCATGCGCGCGATGGACGCGTTCTACGATCGGCTTTGGCAGGCCGCACAAAAGGGCAAGGACGAGCCGGCGAGCCTGAGCCTCGAGCCTGGCAATCGCTGGAACCCAATGATCGACGCGATCTCGACCTATATCAACGGCTGCGAACTCAAGGACATGTCGACGCTCGACTGGGACGCCTATGAGGACAGCGAGCTCAACTGGCGCGTCCGCCGCGGCTATGGCGCACTCATCGCGGCCTATGGCGCGCCCTGCCCGGTGGCGCTGAACTGCAACGTCACGCTGATCGATCACTCGAACAGGCGCGTCCGCATCGAGACATCACAGGGCACGCTGACCGCCGACAAGGTGATCGTCACCGTGCCGAGCAATCTGATCGCTGACGAGGCGATCCGCTTCTCTCCGCCATTACCAACCAAGGTCGATGCCGCAGCCGGCCTGCCGCTCGGCGTCGACGACAAGGTCACGCTCGCGCTCGACGGCGCCGAAGCATTTCCGAAAGAAGGAAACTTGCGCGGCGCCACCATGCGCACCGAGATGGGCACCTATCACATCCGCCCGTTCGGCCAGCCCTGCATCGAAGGCTTTTTCGGCGGCAGCTTTGCCCGTGCGCTGGAAGATGCCGGCGACGGTGCCATCGCGGCGCACAGCATCGACGAGATCGCAGGTTTTCTCGGCAACGACATCCGCCGCAAGCTGAAGCCGCTGTACGAGTCGCGCTGGGGGCGCGACCCGTTGGCGCGGGGGTCGTATTCGCACGCATTGCCCGGGCATGCCGGCGATCGCGCCGTGCTCGCGGCGCCGGTGGATGGACGGCTGTTCTTTGCGGGCGAAGCAACGTCGCCAACGTTCTTCACGACGGCGCATGGGGCGCGGGATAGCGGGGAGCGGGCGGCGAAGGAGGTGCTGGCGGCTCGGAGCAAACGCTAGCCTCACACGCCGTCCTTGCGAGCGCAGCGAAGCAATCCAGACTGCCGCCGCGGCAAGATTCTGGATTGCTTCGCTGCGCTCGCAAGGACGAGTCACTCGATCACCCGCGTGCGCAAATCAGCATCCGGCACGAAGCACGCATCATACTTGCCGAAGATGCGATAGCGATTGCGCGCGATGAGGCTGTAGATGGGGTCGCGTAGCGGCTTTGGGACGGCGAAGAGTGCGCGCACCCAGGTCCAGCCCGGAAGTTGCGACAGCACCGTCAGCGCGGCATCGGACTTCAAGAGCGCCTCGCCGCCGTGGACGACCGCGTTGGTGTCGGGATCTTCAGGGTCAATGCCGAACGTGCGCGCCAATCGCGCCCCGTAATCCGACTGGATCGGCGTGAAGCGAAAGCGCTTCGCCGTGTCGCGCTTAGCGACGAAGCGGACCCAGCGCGAGCAAAAGATGCAGACACCGTCGAACAGGATCACGTCGTCGTCGGGCCATTTTGACATCAGCGATTATCCAGCATGAGCAGCGCGACCACCATCAGCACGATCGCCGGCCCGGTCTTCACCAGCGCGCCGAGCGGCTCGATCCAGAGATCGGGCGTCAGGATCGCGGCGCCGAACATGTAGCCGAGCGAGGCGACGATGCCTGCAACCAGGCCGATCGCAGCGGTGCGGCGGAAGGCGATCAGCGCGCCGATGCTCATGTCCATCAGGCTTGTGCCTGTCGTGACGGGATCGACCAGCGCGGGCGGGAAGTTGTGCGCGGTCAGGATACCGGCCGCGGCGCGGTAGGAGACGAACAGCGCGATGATGCCGGAGACGAGCCAGAACGCGACCAGGCTCGCAATGATCAGCGCCTTGATCAGGAACAGCCGCGCGAACCAGACGTCCTGGATGGTGGCGGGATGGCGACCGATCGCATCCGCCAACGTCTTCGGCGCGATGCCGGTGGCGGTGATCCATGCCGAGGGATTGCCTCGCACGCCGCGGCGAAGCTCGGCGATCGCGGTGGAGCGCAGCGGCGGCATCCAGCCGAGCGTGCCGGCGAGATCGCCCAGTCTCGCGCCGAGGTCGAGCATGAAGGACGGCATCGCGATGTCAGGCCAGCCGGCCGTGCCGAATGCGCGGCGGAACTGCTTGACGACACCGGCCATCGTAACAGGCTCGGATTGCATGAGATCCCAACCCACGGCCTTCACGGAGGCATCATCGATCTCACGCGCGGCGAGCCAGGCGATGGTCGCAGAGATATCCTCGACCGCGACGGGCTGGAACGGCGTCGCCATCTCCTTCTCCGGCAGATCGAACGGGAAGGCGGCGAGCGCGCGCAGCATGGCGCTGCCACCATAGGCTGAAGGCGCCACGACGAAGCCGGGCCGCAGGATGGCGTGGGGAATGCCGGATGCCGCGATCAGCCGCTCGGCCTCGCGCTTGGTCATGGCGAAGGCGGTGCGATCAGCATCCGCGTTGCCGGGAATCGAGATGTGCACCAGCCGGATCGCACGACCGCTATCGGCAGTGGCTTGGAGCAGACGCCCGACAAAATCGCGATGCACGGCATTGGTGTCGCTGCCGGGGCCGTCCTGAAGCACGCCGAGGCAGTTCACGACGACGTCGACTTCGTGCTCGCTCAGCAGGCGTGTCAACGTGGGCGCATCGAGTGACAGGATCGGCAGCTCGATATCGAGCGCGCTCATCATCTGCGCCGGCGATAGCTTGCGTGCGACGCCGACAACGCGAAAACCCCTCGCGCGCAGATCGTCGGTGACAAAGCGGCCGATCAGGCCGGAGGCGCCGAGCGCCAAAATGGTTCGCTGGTTCATCGGATTCCTCAGAACGGCTTTGCGATCATCAGCCAGAGGATCGCCATCGTCGCGCCGAAGCCGGGAAAGCCGAACGCGAACCAGCGGCGAAACAGGACGAAGTAACGCTCCGGCAGCGCGGCTTTTTGCTCGGCGGCCTTGCGCGCGAGATCGCGCATCTCGATCTGCATGAAGACGACAGGAATCCAGAACAGGCCTGCAATGGCATAGAGCACGAGCGAGGCGAGGATCCAACGCTCCATGATCGACGTGGACGAGAGCATCATCAGCAGGCCGCCGGTGACTGGCTGCAGCATCACCGCCGATAGCGTGAAGATCGCGTCCGCAATCACCACCACCGACGCCGTACGCGCGATGAACTCCGGATGATCAGTGCGGTGCGCCATCAGCATGAAGAAGGCGATGCCGGTTCCGGTACCAAGAATGACGATGGCGCCGAGGATGTGAAGATATTTGACCAGGAAATACAGCATCATGGCTTCTTCGCCACCGGCTTTGGCGGGCTCAGCGCGCGCGTGAGCTCGCTGCTTGCGGCTTGGACACCGGCCTCGGTCTCGATCATCCAATGGCCTTCACTGCCCACCGATGGCAGCGTGCGAACATCATCCTTGCCGCCGCCGCTGCGAAACGCCTCCGCCAGTGTCTTCGAAAATGCCGGCACAAAATAGCTGTCATTGGCTGCAACCAGCGATATCACGGGAATGCGCGCCGTCTTGCCGAATTCAGCCGCCGCAGCGAGCAGAGTATGCGGCGCACAGATCTTGTTGCGTTCGTCATTGGCATGACCGCCGCGCCCGGGTGCAAAGGCGATGATCGCGGCAATCGCTTTCGGATCGGCATCCGCAAGCGCCAGCGCGCCCCAGCCGCCGGCGGAATGCCCGATCACGACCGCGGCGTCCTTGCGAATAAAATCCTGCTTTTGCAGATAGTCCAGCGCGAGCGAAATTTCCGCCGCGGTGGCGCGGCCGGCGCGCGCGTAATCCGCTTCGTCGCAGCCGCCTTGATCCTCGACATAGCGGCCACCGGTCGCGCCATGCCCAAGGCGCTCCGGCACCAGCACTGCAAAGCCGCGCGCGACGAAAAACGCTGCGAGGGCACGATATTCCGGCTGCGGCATTTGCGCACGACGGAGCAAGTTCTGCGTTGAGGCATGCGCGATCACGGCAAGCCGGAACGGGCCGGCGCCCGCGGGGCGAAATAGCAGCGCGCGCGCGGCAATATCGGTATCCGGTGACGGCACGCGCCATTCTTGGCGGCGAAACGGCTCGCCCTCCGGGCCCGATGCCCCGAACGTGACCTGCGCGCACACAGGCGACGCAGTCAGCAGAACCAGCAGAGGCAGGCGCGCAAGGATGTTGAACAGTCGCATGGGTTGCCGGGAGCGAGCACGGACGGCGACGGCACACTAGTAGGAACGAATCATTTGGGGCGGACTTTCTGCGCTGCCGTTGCCGTTCATTCGTTGCCGCAAGGCAGTTTTGCACCGACGCGCGGCACACCGGTGCCGATCGAAGTGGCGTCTTGTCTTTTTTCGGCACAACATGGTTAAAATACTGATGCAGAAAGTCCACAGGTTAACCGATAATTAACGATAGGTCTTGCCGCCGGCGCGGCGACTTGGTTTGATCGCGTTCATGAGCACAACCCTGATCGAGGTTCGGCCGGCCAAAGCTGCAGATGCAACTGCGGTGGCGTCCACCCATGACGAAGCCTGGCGCTCCGCCTATCAGGGCATCATTCCCGGTGCCGAGCTCGAGAAGCTGATCAACCGCCGCGGTCCGCAATGGTGGGACAGCGCAATCCGCAAGGGCAGCCGCGTCAGCGTGCTGGTGTTCGGCGACAAGATCGCGGGCTATGCGAATTACGGCCGTAACCGCGCCCGCAGCCTGCATTTCGACGGCGAGATCTATGAGCTGTACCTGCGTCCGGAGTTTCAGGGCCTCGGCTTCGGCCGCCGTCTGTTCGCCGCCGCCCGGCGCGATCTCATGCAGAGCAATCTGAAGAGCATGGTGGTGTGGGCGCTGTCGGACAATGATCCGGCGACCGAGTTCTACCGGGCCCTTGGCGGCCGCATGGTGGCACGCTCCTCGGAGCGGTTCGGGCCGAAGTCGCTCGACAAGGTAGCCTTCGCCTGGACCAATTAAGATCTGGACCAATCAAGGTTTGGACCAATTGAGCTGCTGAGATCTTGGCGGCCAGCCCCTCCACCCGCCGATACCGCCAGCGTTTGCGCAGGTGATCGCCGGATTCATTATTTCGCAAAAACACGATGGATCGAGGGGCCAAGCCCGCGTATGACAGCGCCGAAATCGCTGCCGGGCGCGATTTAACCTCGGCGACAACGGAGCCTGCCTCATGCGTATCGATGCTATCTCGATCGGAAAAAATGTACCCCACGACGTCAACGTCGTCATCGAAGTCCCCGTGGGCGGCGAACCGATCAAATACGAGATGGACAAGGAAGCCGGCACGCTCGTGGTCGACCGCTTCCTGTACACGCCGATGCGTTACCCCGGTAACTACGGCTTCATCCCGCACACCCTGTCCGACGACGGCGACCCCTGCGACGTCTTGATCATCAACACCCGGGCCATCATTCCCGGCGCCGTCATGAGCGTACGCCCGGTCGGCGTGCTGTTCATGGAAGACGAGGCCGGCGGCGATGAGAAGATTCTGGCGGTACCGTCGTCGAAGCTGACGCAGCGCTACGACAAGGTGAAGTCGTATTCCGACCTGCCCGACATCACGCTGCAGCAGATCCAGCACTTCTTCGAGCACTACAAGGATCTCGAGAAGGGCAAGTGGGTGAAGATCCTGCGCTGGGGCGGCCCCGAGGAAGCCGCGAAGCTGATCCTCGAAGGCATCGAGCGCGAGAAGAAGAAAAAGGGGTGATCGTCATTCCGGGCGATGCGAAAGCAACGAACCCGGAATCTCGAGGTTCTCAGGTGCGCAATTGCGCACCATGGTTCGCGCTTCGTGCACCCCGGAACGACGCCACCGCTCAGACCGCCGGCTTTGGCAAACCTGCGATCGCGCAGGCCGCGCGCAGCGTGTTCACGAGCAGGCAGGCGACGGTCATCTGGCCGACGCCGCCCGGCACCGGCGTCACCGCACCGGCAACGCCAAGCGCTTCCTGATAGGCGACATCGCCGACGAGACGGGTTTTGCCGTCGTCTTTCGGAATGCGGTTGATGCCGATGTCGATCACGGTCGCGCCCGGCTTCAGCCAATCGCCGCGCACCATCTCGGGCCGGCCGACCGCGGCATAGACGAGGTCGGCCCGCTTCACGATGCCGGGCAGATCGCGCGAACGCGAATGCGCGATCGTCACCGTGGCGTTCTCGTTCAGCAGCAATTGCACCAGCGGGCGGCCGACCAGATTGGAGCGGCCGATCACGACGGCGTTCAGGCCTTCGAGCGAAGCGTGCACGCTCTTGGTCAGAATGATGCAGCCGAGCGGCGTGCAGGGCGACAGGGCCTGGAATCCGCCGGCGAGCCGACCCGCATTGTTCGGATGCAGGCCGTCGACATCCTTGGCGGGATCGATGGCATTGATCACGGCCTCGGTGTCGAGGCCCTTGGGCAGCGGCAGTTGCACGAGGATGCCATGCACGGCGGGATCGCGATTGAGCTTTGCGACGACGGTCAGCAGTTCCGCCTGCGAAACATCTGCCGGCAGCTTGTGCTCGAATGAGGCCATGCCCGCGGCTTGAGTCTGCGTATGCTTGGAGCGGACATAGACTTCGCTGGCGGGATCGTTGCCGACCAGGACCACGGCAAGGCCAGGCACCAGACTGTGCTCCCGCCTGACGCGGGCGACCTCGTCGGCGACGCGGGCGCGAAGGTCCGCGGCGATGATCTTTCCATCGATGATCCTGGCAGTCATGTCAGTTCCCCTCGTCTGTCGATTTGACTGGCGCGAGCTCGCGCAACGCTTGGACAAGCCTTGCCGGATCGCCTTCGATGGCGACTTGCTTCAGCCGCGCCGTCGCTCCCGACACGAGACTGACGCTGGCCTTGGGCACACGAAGTGATTTCGCCAGCAGCGCCAGAACGGCGCGATTGGCCTCGCCGCCATCGGCGACGGCCCGCACGCGTACCTTCAGCACGCTGCGGCCGTCGGTAAGCAGCTCGATCCCGTCGACGCCATCACGTCCGCCGCGCGGCGTCACCCGCAGCGCGATGCTGACGCCCGTGGTGGAGATGCGCCAGGGTTCCGTCAAGGCGCTCAGGGCTCCATCACGGTTCCACCGCCTAGGGTACGTTCGGATAAACGTATTCGGCGAGATAGAGCTGGATCAACCAGAGGATGAAGAAGGCGACGATCGGAGAGATGTCGAGCCCGCCCATGCTGGGCAGCCGGCGCCTGATAGGCCCCAGGACCGGTTCGGTAATCCGATAGAGAAATTCCGCGATCGCGCCAACGAACTGATTGCGAGTATTCACGACGTTGAACGCGATCAACCAGGACAGGATTGCCGATGCGATCAGCAGATAGATGTAGAGATTGATGATCTGGATCAGAATGAAGACTATCGGACGCATCAGCGAAACACTCTCTGGGCCTGCCGCGGGGGTGATCTTGGCTAGATATCGGTTCCCCCCGACCCAAACAAGGGAAGTCGGCATCCGGATGGCTAAAACCCCCTTACACCTGTCCTTGACTTGACCTTGGCGGGGACTTAAATGGCGCCCGGTTGTCGGCCGCGTTCACCAGAGCGGCCAGCAAAGGGGCCATAGCTCAGCTGGGAGAGCGCGTCGTTCGCAATGACGAGGTCGGCGGTTCGATCCCGCCTGGCTCCACCACGCTTCGCCCTTCGGGCTACGCGTGGCGCAGCCACGACGGAGCCGGAAAGGCGAAGCGTGGTGTCCGGCGAAGCCCAAAGGGCGAAGACGGACGGGTTGAGAAACACCCCCTACTTCCCCGTAAACCTTGGCGGCCGCTTCTCCATGAAGCTCGCCACCCCCTCCCGGAAATCGCTGCCGTTCAGCGCCACCATCATCTCCCTGTTGGCCTCGATCGTTGCCTCGGCCAGGGTCTGGAACGGCACCTCGTAAAGCTGCCGCTTGATCACGGCCATCGCGCTCGGCGAGACGAAATCGGCGAGATCGCGGGCATAAGCGTAGGTTTCCTCGCGCAGCCTGTCGGGCGCGCAGAGCCGGTTGACCAAACCGATTCGCAGCGCCTCGTCGCTCGAGACGCGGCGCGCCGAGAGCAAGAGATCCATCGCATTGGCGTGGCCGACGATGCGCGGCAGCATCCAGCTGATGCCGTGCTCGGCAATCAGGCCGCGCCGCGCAAAGGCGGTCGTGAACACCGTATTGTCCGCGGCAAAGCGCAGGTCGCAATACAGCGCATGGACGAGGCCGATTCCGGCGGTCGCGCCATTGAGCATCGCGATGACAGGCTTGCCGATCGATGGATAGAAGCCGTAGCGCGTCTGCCAGTCCGGCCGGCGGTTCATGTCGAACGGCGGCAGGCTCGAAGCGCGCCTGACATCGTTGGGGTCGAGCCCTTTCAGCGCATCCATGTCGGCGCCGGCGCAGAAGGCGCGGCCCGCGCCGGTCAGCACGATGACACGGACATTGTCATCGGCACTTGATGCTTCCATCGCATGGCGCACGTCGCGCTCCATGATCGGCGTCCACGCATTCATTCGATCAGGGCGATTGAGCGTGATGGTCGCGATTCTATCGCTCACCTCATAGAGAATGTGCTCATAGGCCATGGCGCTCTCCCTGTGTCGGCCGGCGCGCGTTCGCGCGCGCTCAACGGCAGCGAGCCTAGCATAGTCAGGAATGAGGCGAGGGCTTGCGTGAAGGCGCGATCACTCGGCGGCTTGCGCCAGCACC